>JAZOBK010000192.1:0-8551 GCA_045595985.1 Oscillospiraceae bacterium | reverse complement strand
TAACGGCGGCTCGAGCCATATGGCGACGTATGGCCTAGATAAATTATCGCACACGACAGAACTCGGCTTATCGGTCTGGTCATGCGGACGGCTTTGCCGTCCGCTTTTTTTAAGAAATTACAAATGATAAAGAGCTTCCTGAAGCGAGCGGAAAGGATATAAAAAATGAAACGACTTGCAATTCTGCTTTCGGTATTTGCAATATGTGCTGCCGGATGCGAACTGAACCCGAAAGAAAGCGAAGTGGATTCCGCAGTAGAGGTGTATACCGCATTGCCGCTGCCTGCCTTGTATGTGGAAATTCCGGAGCATTTTGAAACCACCTCCTCTGAATTTTATGAGGAATACTACATTTGCGAGGATGCGAGCATTATCATCACGGAGGATACTGCCGGTGCACCGTACACCTCGGTCTATGATTATTCGATTGACGCCCTTGTGGAGTATCAGAATGTGACGTCCGATCTGGAACTGCTGAAAAGCGAGCTTGTGTATGCAGGTTCGGCAGGGGTACAGGTAATGGAATTTGTTTATACGCTTGGCGAGGGTGAAAAGTCGATCACCAAAACCTGCATGGTGGGCTATATGACGGACAGGGAGTCGATGTATATCATCACCTGCAAATCCGACGAGGATACCTACGAAACATACCGTGAGGATTTTCTGTCCGTGATCACTTCGGTAAGACGTCTGAAATAATTCGTTTGCGTGATGCGGAGGAATACGATGACGAAGAATGAAAAGCTGCTTGCCATGACGCAGATCGCCATGCTGACGGCGGTAATGGCGGTTCTGTCACAGATTGCGGTTCCCGTGCCGTCAAATGTGCCGCTGACGCTGCAGACATTTGCGGTATCGCTGTGTGCACGCCTTGGCGGAATACGCAAGGGCGTGCCTGCAATTCTTTTGTATCTGGCGATCGGTGCGGTGGGTTTGCCCGTGTTTTCGGGATTCCGCGGCGGAATCGGTGTGCTTTGGGGTTATACGGGTGGATTCCTTTGGGGATTTCTGCCGTTTGGACTGCTCTGTGCGTTGGGGGCAGTGCTGCGGAACAGGGCAGCGGCGGCATTTGCGGTGCTGGGCGGTCTGTGCCTGTGCCATGTCTGCGGAATTCTGCAATATGCGGCAGTTTCCGATTCCGGCATAGTGCAGAGTGCTCTGCTTGTTTCCGTACCGTATTTTGTGAAGGACGGCATTTGTGCTGCGGCAGGATGTTTTGCGGCAGCTGCCGTGCAGCGGGCATTGCGTTCCGCAGGATTACGAAGCTGAAAAAAGTCGGACTGCTGTGCAGTCCGACTTAATTTTTAAATGTTTTTAATTCATAACCTCGCCGTTGCAGATATATTTTCTCGTGTTGTCGTAGGTTTCGAGGAAATAATACCAATTACCGGATTTTCCGAGATTGCCGCATTCCATAATATAGGTCGTACCGTCAATGACAACCTCCGGCCAGAAATGCTGCCAATAGTCGTCCGTAGTGCCACGCCAGCCACGCACCAGACAAACATCATAGCCCAGATAAGCCATCATCGCTGTCATTGCACCGTTGTACTGGGCACACTGACCTGTGCGGTCTACGAAAATCGCTTCCACCCACGATTTTCCTGCAATGGAATCCCACTGCTCCGTAGTGCGGGCGTAGTTGACATTTGTGTGGATCCAGTAGAAGGTTGTCCAGAGCTGTGCTTCTCTTGTGGCGTCATGTGCGAAATTCTCTGCTGCAAACTGCTCCAGAATGGCATAATCTTCCTCGGAAAGCGTGTAGTCGTAGGAAGTGGTTTCCTCACTCTGGCGATTATATACCTTAAAGCTGTTGTGTGACTCCAGTTCAGCGGCGTTCAGGATGGAATTTCTGTTGTAGTCCACATCTGCATTGCTGAAATTGCTGTAAATCGTGCCATTTTCCTGTGTGCGGAATGCACGGATCTTGTAGCAGTGTGCTGCGGAGCTGTCTGCGGACGTATCGGTGTATTCGGAAATGAATTTTCCCTCCACCGTGTCGATCAGCTTGTAATTTGTGGAACCCACGGACATACCGTCATAGCGATAGATCTCATAGCCGCTGGCGTACAGATCGGGTTCCCATTTGATGATCACCCCATCCTTTTTCTTTCCGACGATGATTTTCGGTGCAGAAAGGGACTCCACATCAGCCGTTTCATCAAAAAACGGCGGTTGCTCCACTTCAAATTGTCCTTCCATAAAAGCAGCGAAATCATTCGGCACTTCACCCGTGGCAGTGGCTGCGGAAAAGACAAGAATCGGTGCGGCGTCCGATGCATTCAGCACACCATCATTATTTGTATCTGCAGCATAAAACTGCTGCGTCGTAAATGAACTATCATTATTTACCGCAATTGCTGCGGCATTGACAAGAATTGCTGCGGCATCCATAGCGTTGACAACGCCATCTCCATCAGTGTCTCCAATCGAATAGTCAGTGGCAGCCCATGCAGTCATAGGGATCGCAAGGGCACAATGAATACCGGCAAGCACGCCTGCCACAAGTTTTTTGAAACCCATGGGAGTGTCCTCCTTTATTCTTCATTTTTCTACCAATTCACCAATAGCTTCCAATATTTCTTGAAGCTTTTTCATCATTATCACAATTATACCATATTCTTTCAGTTAAGTCAAGTCAAAAACAGCAGAATTTTTATTCTTGCAAATTAAATATAAGCTAACCTTTTGATGGCATCAGTCCAAATATGGTTGAGCGTATGGAGGGGTAAATGTGCTATTTCGATTTTTTATTCCTGCACCAGAAATTCTCTTGCTTTTTTCTGACGCTTTACATCCACCATGATGTCCACGAGTGTTCCGTCGGCGGTATATTCTTCAGAAAACAGCTTGCCCTCCTCACGCAGGAGCTGCAGAAAGCTCCCTTCGGAATAGGGAATGCACAGCTTCATCCGCATTGCGGTCTGCGGCAGACCACGGACAATGGCTGTCATCAGCTGATCCAGCCCGTCGCCGTGCTTTGCACTGATCCAGACATTTTCCAGATCACTCTGTTTGGGAATATCGACCAGATCCGCTTTGTTGAGCACATGGATCTGCGGAATTTCCTCGCAGCCCAGATCATTCAGAAGCTCCTGCGTGATCCGCATACGCTCCTGCACATCCGGTTCGGAAGCGTCCAGCACATGGAGGATCAGGTCTGCCTGTGCAGTTTCCTCCAGCGTAGAACGGAATGCCTCCACAAGATGATGGGGCAGACGTCGGATGAGTCCTACCGTATCGGAAAGCAGCACGGTTCTTCCATCCGGCAGCTCCAGTGCTCGTGCGGTAACGTCGAGTGTTGCGAACAGCTTATTTTCCGCAAGTACGCCGGCATCAGTAAGCATATTAAAAAGTGTGGATTTTCCGGCATTGGTATAGCCCACGATCGCAACGGTGAGCACACCGTCCTTTTTACGGCGGCTGCCGATGAATTTGCGGTGCTGTTCCATTTCACGCAGTTCCTTTTCCAGCTGTGCCACACGGCTGCGGATGTGACGGCGGTCGGTTTCCAGCTTGGTTTCGCCGGGGCCACGGGTGCCGATGCCGCCGCCCAGACGGGACAGTGCGGAGCCCATGCCGGTGAGTCGTGTCATGCGGTATTTGTACTGTGCAAGTGATACCTGTATCTTGCCCTCACGGGTTCTGGCACGTCCTGCGAAAATGTCCAGAATCAGCATGGTTCTGTCGATCACCTTGCAGTCGGCTGCATCGGAAATATTACGCATCTGCATACCCGTGAGTTCCAGATCGAAAATCAGCATATCCGCTTCGAGAAGCTTCACCTGTTCGGCAATTTCCTCAAGCTTGCCGGCACCGATGCAGGTTGCCGCCTCAGGTGCGGGGCGGCTCTGGATCGCCGTGGCGATCACTTCACAGCCTGCGGTATCCGCAAGCTCTGCAAGCTCCTCGATGGACATCTGTGCGTCGTATTCTCCCGTGTCAATTCCCACGAGAATGACACGGGCTTTTTGATTTTCCTGCTGTATTTCATGCATATAGTTTAGTCCTCCCAGTTTATCTTTTTATGCTTATCATGGCGTCGGTAGGATTTTTTATTCTCCTCCTGCCGTGTGGCGGGATTGCAAAGCCCCCAATCGCTGCGTTTTTTGGCATCCTGTTCCTTGCGGGCTTTTTTGCTCATTTTCTCATAGGGCACGAATTTATCCATGGTCTGCCTCACTTTCTGAACGGCGGTGCTTCGTCACCTGCCTTAAAATTGTAAATGGGCTTGAGAACGTCCAGAATCTCCGCAGTCGGCGTGATGTGTTTTACGATGTCATCCATATTTTTGTATGCCATCGGACATTCGTCCAGCGTTTCACGGCTGACGGATGTGGTGTAGATGCCCTCCATCTGTCTGCGGTATTCTGCCATGGAACAGCTTTCCTTCGCCTGTCCTCTGGATAAGAGCCGCCCCGCACCGTGCGGTGCGGAATTATTCCAGTCGGGATTGCCCCTGCCCCTGCAAAGAAGTGAACCGTCACGCATATTGATGGGGATGAGCAGTGTTTCACCGCACTGTGCGGAAACAGCACCTTTACGCAGGATCATGTGTTCCGTGTCAATATAATTGTGGATGGTTGCGAACTGTTCCTGTATGTGCCAGTGCATTTCCTTGACGATCTCACGCAGCATTGCCCGTCGGTTCAGGCTTGCAAATTCCTGCACGAGCTTCATATCATGGATATATTGCCGGAACAGTTCACCCTCACAGTAGGCAAGTGCTTTTGGAACTGCTGTTGTTTTCGTGTTTTTCCGTTTCTTGATCGCATCGGAAATCTCCCGCTGCCTGCCCTCCGTCTTGAGCTGAGCGATCAGTTCTGCAATATCGGCGTCGGAGGACTTGTTCAGACGGCGGTATGCCTCATTCTGATACCATGTCGCTACCTCCACGCCGAGATGACGGGAACCGGAGTGGATGACCAGATACAGCGTGCCGTCACTGCCTCGTTCCACTTCTATGAAGTGATTGCCGCCGCCCAGAGTGCCAATACTCAGGACAGCACGGCTTTCGTTGATGTGTTGATAACAGCAAAGCTGCGTCAGGTCGATTTGTTCTGCATAGCAGTGCGGTTTTTGACGCACAGCGAAGCCCGACGGTATCTTTTCACGGATGATCCTGTCAAGCCGCTGCGGTTCGATATGGGTTTCCTTGAGAACTGCGGTTTCCATACCGCAGCCGATGTCCACGCCCACCAGATTCGGAACCACTTTGTCAGTGATGGTCATGGTCGTGCCGATTGTGCAGCCTGCACCGGCGTGCACATCGGGCATGATGCGGATATTTGCACCTTCCGTAAAAGGCTGGCTGCACAGTGCGGTGATCTGTGAAACAGCACTTTGATCCGCAAAGTCTGTGAACACCTTTGCGGTGCTGTAAGCACCTCGAATTTCAAACATGAATTACTCCTTTTCTGCCGCAGCTGTGCCATTCGGACGATGAACTCCTTTTGACGCAAAAAGGCACTTCTGTCCATGACAGAAGTGCCCGAATCGTACAAAGAGATGCAAAATCACGCAGTCGGATTAATGCAGTTCCTTCCAGTCCGAAAGGCATACGGCTGTCTTGTTTTCGATAGTATGTGATTTTTCAAAGTAAAAATAATCATAGTGGAACATACCGTTCACCTTCCTTTCTTCAGAATGGTTACATTATAGCATAGTTTTTCCATGTTGTCAAGGGAAATTTTTTATTTTTCTGAATCAGCCGATAAAATTCGCAGGCGATTGCCGTGCTGCATTTCTGGCAGTTACCTCAAAAAAGGGTTGACAAGGCGTGAGAAATGTACTATCATTATATATGAAAGTAGCGATACGATACTATTATGCGGGAGGATGGAATCATGACGGAACAGGAATTTCTGCAAAAATACGATGCTTCGCAGTATGAAAAGCCCTCTGTTGCGGTAGATCTGGTGTTGTTTACCATTCTTGACGGAACGCTTCAGGTGCTGATGACGGAACGTGAGGAACACCCGTTTCAGGGATGCCTGTCCCTGCCGGGTGTGTTTGTGGGGATGGAGGAAACGTTAGATGCAGCTGCAGAGCGTGCGTTATTTCAGAAAACAGGGCTGCGGGATATTTATTTCGAGCAGCTCTACACATGGGGAGATGTGGATCGTGATCCGAGAATGCGGATCATTTCCGTATCTTATTATGCCCTTGTGCCGAGCAGCAGTATCACGCTGCCGGAGGGGGAGAAGAGCGTAAAATTCCATCCTGCGGATGGAATCGCCGCCATGAAGGACGGTATTGCCTTTGATCACGCAAGAATCGTCGGATACGGCAGGGAACGCATCCGCAGCAAGGTGAATTGGTCGGACATTGCCTTTGCACTGCTGCCGGAGGAATTCACACTGCCGCAGCTGCAGCGTGTCTATGAGATTCTGCTGGGGCAAAAGCTTTACAAGGCGAATTTCCGCAAGAAGATAGCGGAAAAGATTACGGAAACCGACAAGATGACATCGGGGGATGCCCACAGACCGAGCCGAATCTATCGGAAACGAACAGACTGCACACGGGATTAGAGCCGGTATACCCATGAGAGATGGATTTTTATTGACGAATCTGCGGAAGTGTGGTATACTGTAATTGAGGATTTTTGGGATGATGGTAAAATGTCATGCATGATATTGTTCTCACCCGAATCACCAAAGAATCGTTATCAATTATCATTCCAGGAGGGAATATGATGCAAATGACACAACCCTTGCACGACACATCCCATTATGATGAATGCCGTGCAATTATGCATAAAAATAAATACTGGCACATGAGACGTTTCTTTTTGATCGTCCTATTTACATTGATCAACGGGTACTTCCATATTGTGACCATGCCGCTGTGGTGTGCCGAGGAGGGCGTCGTTGCGATCGCCATTTTCAGCTTTGCATTCTTCTGGGGTGCTTTGGCAATACTTCATAATATCGCCATCGCGGTACTGGGGCTTCTGGCAACCCCCGAAAAGCCCGTTCTTCTCTGGATCGCCCTTGCCCTTGTTGTGCTGGGCTTGATTTTTCAGCTGATGACCCCCGTATGTGCCATTCCCATCGGAGTGCTGTTTGTGATTGCGTTGTTCAGCAGCAAAAAAGTGTTGTGGGTGAAAGAACAGCCGGGTTATCCCTACTTCAACGAGCGGTTTGCACAGCAGGCAAGCATTGCGTTCCAGGATTACCGTTCGGATTATGATGTGGACGACAGAGCGGATGGGGCTGCCTATGACCTTGCGGAAGCAACCGATATTATTCCTACGCCTGCAACGGCGGAAATGCCCGATGTGGAATTCTTGATTCCCGATGTTTCTCATCCCGTCAAGACGGAGATACGGCCCCAGCCCAAACCCAAGATGTCCGAACCCGATGCGGCAGCCGCATCAGAAGTATTGGCGGGTGTTTCCCCGATGTACAAGACACAAACACCGGCACCCAAGCCTGCAAAAAAGAAAGGCTGGATGCGTCGTCCTGCAGCTTCGGAACCGGAGGTTCCGAAGGCAGATTTTTCAATCCCGATGGATATTCCCGATCCCGTGTGGAATGTGCCCGATCCCGTGCTGGATACGAAGGTGGTGCTTTCTGAGGTTCCGGAAATTGCCGGTGATATTCAGGAGCTTCCCGATATTCCCGACATTCCACAAATATAACAGAAAGAAGTGAAGAACAGTGTTCTCCGTGATTCATAGCGTCGGACTGTTCGGCATGAATGCCTTTCCGGTCACCATTGAAGCAGAGGTTTCAAAGGGGCATCCGCAGTTTGACATCAGCGGATTGCCCGATGCCGGCATCAAGGAAAGCCGAGACAGAGTACGCAGTGCCGTCTATGCGGCACGCATTCCCTTTCCGAAGGGCAGGGTACTGGTGAATTTAGCCCCTGCCGATGTCAAAAAGTCAGGTTCCTCGTTTGATCTGGCAATCTTCGTTGCACTAATGCAGGCAATGCAGATCTTGCAGATCGACCTTTCCAAGCGGATCTTCATCGGTGAGCTGGGACTCAACGGCGTCATCCACAGCATTCGGGGCGTTCTGACGATGACCATGCTTGCCCGAAAAAATGGCTATGAGGAAATCTATGTGCCTATGGACAATGTGAAGGAAGCAGCCGTAATTGACGGCATCCGTGTCTACGGTGTTACCAATGTCAACGATCTGCTTTCCCATTTGCTGGAGCTGTCGCCATTGAAGGCGGTTCCCGTTTATCAGCCCGAATTTGAAACGCAGCGTCAGCTGCTGGATTTCAGCGATGTTCGTGGACAGCAGAAAGCTCGTTACGGCATGGAGCTTGCGGCTGCGGGCGGACATAATATTCTGCTGGTGGGCAGTCCCGGCAGCGGCAAAAGTATGCTTGCCAACCGTCTGCCGTCCATTCTTCCGCAAATGAATCGGGAAGAAATACTGGAAACGACCAATGTATATTCCGTGGCAGGACAGCTTTCGAAGGAACATCCGCTGATGACGCGGCGTCCGTTCCGTTCACCGCATCACACTGTTTCGGCGGCAGGACTCGTGGGCGGTGGTACGATCCCTGCACCGGGTGAAATTTCACTTGCACATAA
>JAZOBK010000191.1:0-6336 GCA_045595985.1 Oscillospiraceae bacterium | reverse complement strand
CACAACGCCGCTGTAGCGTGCATCAAACAGATCTCCCGGTGGTACACAGAATACGTGTTTTCCCTGTTCGCAGGCAAGATTTGCTGTGATCAGTGCACCGCTTTTTGCACCCGCTTCCACAACAAGCACTGCCTCGCTGATTCCGGAAAGGATTCTGTTTCTGACAGGAAAATGATACCCGTTTGGCGGCGTTCCCGGAAAGTATTCCGAAAGCAGCAGTCCATTTTCGATGATCTTCTGCTTGAGGGCACGGTTTTCCCTCGGATAATCATAGTCCACGCCGCAGCCAAGCACGCCAATGGTGGGTCTGCCTTCTTCCAGTGCTGTACGATGTGCCGAAGCATCCAGACCGACTGCACATCCGCTGACAAGGATGATGCCGCATCTGACAAGATCCCTGCAAAGCCACTCGGAAACCCTCATGCTGTAGGGTGACGGTCTTCTTGTACCCACAACGGTCAGCAGCATATTGTCATGTAAAAGCTTTGGCTCGCCCTTATAAAACAGAACAACGGGCGGATTGTAAATATTGCGAAGCGGCTGGGGATACAGCTCGCTGTCCCATGTCATGATTCCGATTCCATTTTTCTCGCAGTATGCCATAATACTTTCGCTTTGTTCGAGCGAAATACGTCTGACATTTTGTTTTTCCTTTTCATTGAGCAAACTGCAATCCGGATCATGCAGGACATAGTACGCTTCCTTCAGCGTATCATGCATCTGGACAATTTCAAGTGTTTTCACATTTGCAACGCCAAACACCATCACAAGCCACAGCCAGTATTTTGTTGTTTCTTTCTGCGTCATATGTCACACCCCGTTCTTCATCATTTCCCACATCAGAATGCCTGCCGCCATTGCGGCATTCAAGGATTCAGGCCCGCCCTGCATGGGAATCGTTACTGCCGTATCACAGGCAGCGATCACATCCGCAGGAAGCCCGTTTCCTTCATTGCCGATCCACACGGCACTGCCGCCCGAAAACCTGCAGTCCGTAAGGGAAACGGCTTCTTTCGCAGGAACTGCGGCATAGGTATGGATACCGTTTGTATGCAGGATCTCCAGCAGTACAGCCGCATCCGCTGCCTCATACACGGGTACACGGAATATCGAGCCCATCGTAGCACGCACCGCCTTGGGGCTGTAAAGCTCACAGCTGCCGCACGACAGTACCGCGTCCACGCCGAGTGCATCCGCAGTCCGCAGGATCATGCCCAGATTGCCCGGATCCTGAAGATTGCACAGTACGAGGTATTTTCCCGTGACTTTGAGTGCATCCGCAAGGGGTCTGCGTTCGGGAATACGGCACACGGCAAATACGCCCTGTGTATGCTCCGTATCCGTCATGACATCGCCAACTGCGTCGGAAATGTAAAGAAGTTTCCCCGTTTCCTGCATATGCTGCGTCAAAACCTCACCGTGCTTTTCCCATGCACTGTCTGTGACAAACACCTGCTGCACGCAGCCTGTTTTCTGCAGGGCGTCGCATACGATACGGAAGCCCTCGATAACAAATAATCCTTCCGTTCTGCGTGCCTTTTTCTGATCACGCAAACGTTTGTAATGTTTGATGGCTGGATTGTCTTTCGCCGTAATTCTGACATTTTCTCGCATAGGGAAACCTCCGGTTTCAAAGAACTGCCGATCTCTCACGCAGCGGCAGATACTTGTGATATACGTCCTGAAAGCACTGTTTTTTCGCTTGATTTTGTCCGTTTGTAAAACTGTAATGTATAACAAAACACGCTCTTTGACTTTTCAAGAGCGTGTTTTGACAAAAATCAGAGTGCTGCCTTTGCCTTTTCTACGATTGCTGCAAAGCCTGCTGCATCGTTGATTGCGATCTCAGAGAGCATCTTTCTGTTCAGTGTGATGCCAGCCTTCTTGCAGCCGTTCATGAATGTGGAATAGTTCATGCCATTCATCTTTGCTGCTGCGGAAATTCTGGTGATCCAGAGCTGTCTGAAGTTTCTCTTCTTCTGCTTTCTGCCTACATATGCATACTGACCGGACTTCATTACAGCCTGCTTCGCCATCTTAAAATGCTTGCTCTTTGCACCAAAGTAGCCCTTTGCCAGCTTCAGAGTTTTATTTCTTCTCTTACGAGTCATCATTGCACCCTTAATACGTGCCATCGTCATCTACCTCCGTATATTTCAAATTTCGCTGTTTCCTGCTCTTTTTCTCATCCAAAGCGTCGGCTTACAGATAAGGAACGAGCTTCTTGATTGTCGGTGCATTTGTTACGTCAGCAACACCTGCTCCTCTTGCAATTCTCTTACGCTTGGTATCCTTCTGTGTCAGTCTGTGACGCTTGTTTGTGTGCTGATACTTTACCTTGCCGTTTGCTGTCAGCTTGAAACGCTTCTTTGCACCGGAATGTGTTTTAACTTTCACCTTTGCCATGAGTAGTTCCTCCTTTTTACTTGGATGCTTTGGGGGATATGAACATTACTATGCTCCGCCCTTCCATCTTTGCAGGTTTTTCAACCGTGCCGACTTCAGCACATGCATCCTTGAACTTTGCCAGCAGTTCTTCACCGATCTGCGGATGGGCAATCGCACGCTTACGGAATCTGACCGATACCTTCAGCTTATCGCCCGATGTCAGAAATTTGATCGCCTGATTTACCTTGGTTTCAAAATCATGGGTGTCAATTGCGGAAAACATTCTGATTTCCTTGATCGAAACCACCTTCTGATTCTTCCTCGCTTCCTTCTCACGCTTCTGCTGCTCAAAGCAGTATTTGCCGTAATCCATGACACGGCATACAGGCGGCTTCGCCTGCGGTGCGATTTTCACAAGGTCAAGATTCTTGTCATAGGCAATTTTCTGTGCGTCCTTTGCTGACATGACGCCAAGCTTTGTTCCGTCGGCATCAATGACCAAAATTTCCTTGTCTCTGATCATTTCATTGATCTGCATGTCCTGCTTACTTATTGCGGGCACCCCCAAGCATTAAAATTTAAAACAAAAATGAGTGCGGACACTCGTCTGCACTCACCACTACATTACTCCCCCACGCACACGTGAACATAATCCGTCCGTATCGGGAAAATAACATATTGACCGTTTCGGCATTCGACTGCGTCGGGTCAAACGGTGAGCCACAAATCGTGTCTGCTTTGTTTTCGTATATTATTATAAACCATAAATTTCGTTTTGTCAAGCCTTTTTCGAAAATTTTTCTGCATTTATTGTTTTTCGGGAATATTTTGAAAATTTGTTCTAAAAAATACATTTCCCTATTGCAATTTCCACATAAAATGTGTTATAATGTATATTAGAGTGTGCAGTCCGTTTTTAGCGGACTGCGAATTATCAATTACAAATCAGGTGAATTCATGTCAGAAAAAATTGTTAAACTTGAAAATATCGCCAAAATTCCTGAGCTTTTCGGAAGCTGTGATGAAAACCTGCAGGCCATCCAGAGGGAATACAACGTCATCCTGTTCTACCGTGGTGCGGATATCCACATTACGGGTGAGCCGGAACAGATCGATAAAGCTGCCAATGCCATCCGGCTGCTGATGGAACTTGCGGAAAAAGGTCAGCATCTGACAGAGCAGACCGTCCGCTATGTAACTTCCATGGTATCCGACGGTGAGGCGGACGCACTCCGTGATTTCAATGGCGACGGCATCTGCATCACGACAAGCGGCAAGGTGGTTCGTCCGAAAACCGTCGGTCAGCGTAAATATGTCGATGCCATTGCCAAGAACACCATTGTTCTCGGTGTCGGCCCTGCAGGAACGGGCAAGACCTATCTTGCGGTCGCACTTGCAGTGCGGGCATTCCGTGCACATGAGGTGCAGAAGATCATTCTGACGCGTCCCGCTGTGGAAGCAGGTGAAAAGCTTGGCTTTCTGCCGGGCGATCTGCAGGAAAAGGTCGATCCTTACCTCCGCCCGCTCTATGATGCACTGTTCGATATGTTTGGTGCAGAAACCTTTGCAAGGCATATGGAAAAGAATATCATTGAGGTCGCACCTCTCGCTTACATGAGAGGACGCACGCTCGACGACGCTTTCATCATTCTCGATGAAGCACAGAACACCACGTCCGAACAGATCAAGATGTGTCTGACAAGACTTGGAACAAACAGTAAAATGGTCATTACGGGTGATATTACACAGATCGACCTTCCGGAAAAACGCAAGTCCGGTCTAATCGAAGCGATGAAGGTTCTGCGGAATGTGGACGATATTGCAACCATCCGATTCTCTGACAAGGACGTTGTCCGTCATAAAATCGTACAGGATATTATCAAGGCTTATGAAGCTTACCATAAAGAAGGGAGAAAATCATAATGCAGCAAGCAGGTAAATTGAAAGTATATGTGAAGAATAATCAGAATGACGTCAAGATTCCTTCGGGTATCCGTCTGCTCATCAGACGCTGCTGCCATGCAGTGCTTGTTTCCGAAGGCTTTACAAAGGATGCCGAAGTGAGTGTTTCCTTCGTTTCCAACAGTGAGATCCGCAGTCTGAACAAGCTCTACCGTGACAAGGACAGTGTTACGGATGTTCTCTCCTTCCCGCTGACGGATTCCGACGGCACGCTCGAAACCAATGCGGAAACAGGCTTTGTACTGCTCGGCGATATTGTCATTTCCATCGAAACCGCTGTGAAGCAGGCAACGATTTACGGACATTCCCTCGACCGTGAGATCGGTTTCCTCACTGTACATTCCATGCTCCATCTGCTGGGGTATGATCACGAAACCAGCAAGCTTGATGAAAGAATCATGCGTGAAAAGGAAGAAGCGGTTCTTGAAAAGCTCGGTATTTCCAGAGATATGACGTTCGTTACAGAATAGCAAAACAGAAAGGCAGACTATGACAAAAACTATTTTTCTGACGCTTTCCGGCAGAACCAATGCCGGTAAATCCACACTGCTCAATGCACTGATCGGCGAAAAGATCGCTTCCGTCAGCAGCAAGCCGCAGACTACCAGAACACGCATTACGGGCATTCTGACAAAGAATGAAACACAGTATGTGTTCATTGATACACCCGGTCTTCACAAGCCGAAGAATAAGCTCAGCACGCATATGCTCAAAACGGCGGAAAGCTCCGCTGCGGATGCGGATGCCGTACTGTATGTGATTGATTGCACAAAGAAGCTGCATGAGCAGGATGAGGCGATGCTCAAGAGCATCCGTGAAAAGAAGATCGCCTGCATCATTGTCGTGAACAAGGTCGATCTGCTGCAGGACAAATCCGCAATGATGCCGCTTCTGCTGCGGCTGAACAATGAATACCAGCCCCACGCCATTATTCCCGTGAGTGCATCCGAAAAGGATGGACTTGATCAGATCATGGCAGCGGCTGAGGAGCTGGCAAAGCCCTCCGTACATTTCTTCCCCGACGATTCCTTCACCGATCAGCCCGAACGTGTGCTGGCTGCTGAAATGGTGCGTGAGAAACTCCTGCGTCTGCTCAATGACGAGGTTCCGCACGGCATTGCGGTTACAGTGGAATCCATGAGGGAGCGTGACGACAAGGATATTCTTGATATTTCCGCTGTGATCTACTGCGAGAGGGATTCCCACAAGGGCATCATCATCGGCAAACAGGGCAGTATGCTCAAAAAGATCGCAAGCTCCGCAAGAAGGGATCTGGAGCAGTTCTTTGAAATTCAGGTGAACCTCCAGTGCTTTGTCAAGGTGAAAGAAGGCTGGCGGAACAAAGAAGGTCTGATCCGCAGCTTTGGTCTTTCGGAGGAATCCTGACCCTGTTTTTCCGCATACTCCCATTGATAATTTTCGCTTCTGCGGCGGATACTATCGGCGGAGGGATGCAGTATGACGATGGATATGCTTTGGGAAAAATTCCGCACAAGCGGCAGCGTTGCCGATTATCTGCAATATGCCGCACAGAAAGGGTGTAACGATTTTGCTGACAGTGAAGGGCGTTGTTCTGACGCAGAAACCGGTCGGTGAACAGGATAAATTTATTGATATTTTGACGGATGAACTCGGCGTCCTTGAGGTTATGGTCAAGGGGGCGGGAAAAATCAACAGCAAAAGCGGATGTGCAACACAGTTGTCTGCATATTCCGCCTTTTGTCTGCAGCCGGGAAAACGGGGGTACATACTCAACAGCGTTTCTCCCATCCGCATTTTCTATGAATTGCGAAGCAGTGTGACCGCTGTGGCACTGGCATCCTATTTTTCGCAGGTCGTTCAGTTTTCGGTGCTGCCGCAGGCAAGCAACCGTGAGATCCAGAGGCTTCTGCTCAACTGTCTGCATTTTCTGGCACAGAGAAAATACTCCGAGGCAATGCTCAAAAGCATTTTTGAACTGCGTATGGCGGCACTCCTCGGGTTCAA
>JAZOBK010000190.1:0-13633 GCA_045595985.1 Oscillospiraceae bacterium | reverse complement strand
TGTGAACATATAACGCTGCAGAGCTTCCGGAATACGAATGCTTCCGTCATCATTGAGGTTGTTTTCGAGGAATGCGATCAGCATTCTCGGCGGTGCAACTACCGTGTTGTTCAGTGTGTGTGCAAAATACTTCTGTCCATCCGCACCCTTAACACGAATGCCCAGTCGTCTTGCCTGTGCATCACCCAGATTGGGGCAGCTGCCCACTTCAAAATATTTCTGCTGACGGGGTGACCAAGCTTCCACGTCAATGGATTTCACCTTCAGATCAGCCAGATCACCGGAGCAGCACTCCAATGTACGCACCGGAATGTCCAGACTGCGGAAGAAATCCACAGTGTTCTTGTACAGAACCTCGAACCACTCCTTGCTCTCCTCGGGCTTGCAGACAACAATCATTTCCTGCTTTTCAAACTGATGGATGCGGTAAACACCACGTTCCTCAATGCCATGTGCACCAACTTCCTTACGGAAACACGGTGAATAGCTTGTCAGCGTCTGCGGCAGGCTTTCTTCTGCCAGAATCGTGTCGATGAACTTACCAATCATGGAATGTTCGCTCGTGCCGATGAGATAGAGATCCTCGCCCTCAATCTTGTACATCATGCCTTCCATCTCTGCAAAGCTCATAACACCCGTAACTACGTCACTTCTGATCATGAACGGCGGAATATAATAGGTAAATCCTCTCTCAATCATGAAATCACGTGCATAGGACAGGATGCTCGAATGCAGTCTTGCAATATCACCGCACAGATAATAGAATCCGTTTCCGCTGGTTTTTCTTGCAGCATCCAGATCAATACCCTTGAGCCTTTCCATGATATCCACGTGGTACGGAACATCAAAATCCGGCACGAAAGGATCACCAAAACGCTCTACTTCGACGTTTTCGCTGTCATCCTTACCAATCGGAACACTCTCATCAATGATATTCGGGATCACCAGCATGATCTCACGAACCTTCTTCTGAAGCTCCTCCTCGAGTGCTTCCAGACGAACCAGTTCCGCACCAATTGCTGTCACTTCCGCCTTAAGTGCCTCCGCACCTTCCTTATCTCCCTTACCCATCAGACCGCCGATCATTTTACTCTTGGACTTTCTCTGTGCACGCAGGTCGTCACACTTTACCTTTGTTTCACGGTATTCCTTGTCCAGTGCAATGACTTCATCCACCAGCGGAAGCTTGTCATCCTGAAACTTCTTCTTGATGTTTTCCTTCACAATATCGGGGTTTGTTCGTAAAAATTTCATGTCAAGCATGATCTATTCTTCCTTTCATTTCACTTTTTGTATTTTTATCGACAAAATGTTTCACGTGAAACATTTATGCTTTAGCTTCATCAACAAGTTTTTCTGCAAGTGCCTGCAAATCTTCCTTATCATAGAATTCCAGAATCAGAACACCCTTGTTTTTGCGGAAATCCACCTGCACCTTTCTGCCCAATCTGTCGTGAAGGCTGATTTCCATTTCACGATAGTAGCTTTCCATCTGGGGAGGTGTAACCTTCTTGGTAATTGTTTTTTCGCTGTCTGCAGCCATTTTTTCAAGCTGACGAACTGTCAGAAGCCCTGCGGCTGCCTTTTGTGCCGCAATGATCATGGCTGCTTCGTCAGTGAATCCAAGCAGTGCACGTGCATGACCGGCAGAAATACTGCCATCCACCAAAAGTTCCTGCACTTCCTCGGGAAGCCGTAGCAGACGCAATGCATTTGCAACCGCACTTCTCGAACGACCGACAGTTTTTGCAATTTCGTCCTGTTTCATCGAAAAATCATCCTGCAGCTTCTTGAAACCCAGTGCTTCTTCAATCGGATTGAGGTTCTCACGCTGCAGATTCTCAATCAATGCAATCTGTGCAGTCTCCAGATCAGTAAAATCACGCACAATAACGGGGATTTCATCCAGTCCGAGCATTCTTGCCGCACGCCAACGGCGTTCTCCGGCTACGATCTGGTATCCGCCAAATGCAAGCGGTCTTACAAGGAGCGGCTGCAGAATTCCGTGCTCACGAATGGAATCTGCCAATGCGGAAATCGCCGATTCATCAAAATATTTACGAGGCTGTGCCCGATTCGGTTCAATTTCCGAAAGTCTGACGGTCTTTTTTACCTCAACCTGCGAAACATTGTCCTCAAACAGCAGATCCATTCCGCTGCCAAGTCCACCCTTTGCCATGGAATCACCCTTTCCTATTTTTTATTACGGCCGAATTTTACCCGATGTTTCGGCTTTTCTTCCGGTTTTTCACCAAGGAATTCACGACCAAGCATCTCATAATACTGTGCACCCTTGGAATTTTTATCATAGTACATCACAGGTTTACCATAGCTGGGAGCTTCCGAAAGCCGCACATTTCTGGGGATTTTCGTTTCAAAAATCTTGTCGGGGAAGTATTTTTTTACCTCATCCACAACCTGCATGGAAACATTCAGGCGAGCATCAAACATCGTAAACAAGATTCCGCAAATCTCCAGAGATGGGTTGTAGTTTGTCCGCACAAGCCGAAGCGTGTGCATCAGCTGTGTCAAACCCTCCAAAGCGAAATATTCGGCAAGCATCGGCACCAAAATCTCATCGCAAGCCGTCAGACCATTGAGCGTGAGCATACCAAGTGCGGGCGGACAGTCGATAAATATGTAATCATAATCATCCTTACAGGTGAGAATCTGCATTTTCAGACGCTGAAAACGGTTTTCCATCTTAATCAGTTCCACTTCAGCACCCGCAAGATCCGACGTTCCGGCAATCACACTCACATTTTCAAATTCCGTTGCAATGATCGCATCCTCTATCTTGCCCCTGCCCGTCAAAAGGTCGAATGTGCTGACGGAAACGCCCTTTTTCTTGATTCCAAAACCCGTAGTCGTGTTTCCCTGTGCGTCAATGTCGATACAGAGGACTTTTTTTCCTCTGGATCCCAGATATGCTGCCAGATTTACCACTGTTGTGGATTTGCCAACGCCGCCTTTCTGGTTTGCAACCGCAATCACTTTTCCCATGACGTACCTCCTCTCTTGCTTGTACTATTCTATTATATCACTTTTCATCCCCTTTGTAAAGATTTTTTCGGATATTTTCCAAGTTTTCATGAGGTTTTTTATATAAATGTTTCACGTGAAAAATTTTCTGTCGAAATCTTTGTGTTTCACGTGAAACAAACCCTATTTCCACCTTATTTCACTTCATTTGACGGAACAAGCGGAATGCGGATACGGTATTCGATGTAGTCATCAAACTGCATTTTTTGTGATGCCGCAGGAATTCCCGCCGCCTGCATGGTATCCACAGCACGCTGAATGGTATTAACAAAGAGTCTGACATCACGCAGCAGGATGCTTCTTTTACGAAAATTGCTTTGTTCACGGTTTCTGCCGAGCTTTTCATCAATGATCTGCTCGGTTTTATCGACATTTAGGTGAAATTTAACGATTTTTCCGAGAATGTCAAGCCTGTCCTCGCTGTTTGCAAGCTTGAGAAGTGCTCTGGCGTGGCGTTCTGTAAGGTGATTATCCATAATATATTCACGCTCCGCAAGAGTCAGGCGAAGAAGTCGAAGCTTATTTGCAATTGTGCTCTGTGCCTTTCCAAGTTTGATTGCTGCATCCTCCTGTGTCATTCCGTAGTAGGAAATCAATTTTTCAATGGCAGCCGCTTCGTCAAAGAAATTCAGATCCTGCCGCTGTATATTCTCAACAAGAGCAAGAATCGCAGAATTACGCTCACTAATATCCATCACAATGCATGGAATTGCACGCAATCCTGCGATTTTTGATGCACGAAGTCTGCGTTCTCCTGCAATCACCTCGAATCTTTCACCTCTCTGACGAACAGTGATCGGCTGTAAAATCCCGTTCTGACGAATGCTGTCGGATAACTGCCGCAGGTCGGAATCGGGAAATGTTGTGCGTGGCTGATGCGGATTGGGAACGATCTGCTCCACGGGAATGATCAGCACACGCTTTTCCTCGGGTTTTACCTTTGTAAATGTAAAAATTCCATTCATGTTGTACTCCTTATGTATCTATGTCTTGTAATGTAATTTCATTATAACAGATACGGGAAATACTTACTACAAAAAAAATCCATTATTTCTAACGAAAATAATGGATTTCCTTACATATTAATCTTTCGTTACAGCGGCTTTTGCTTGATTTGACCGCTATTGCGTGGATATTTTGTCGGTGTCTGCGAAATCTTTTTCACGACATAAATCACCCTTGCGTCCCCGCCGGGAAGATTGTACTCAATCGTATCCTCAAGTTTACCGCCGAGCATACGGATCGCCTGCAATGCCGGTTTGATTGGCTCATTCGGGCCTTTCATTGCAATCCACTTGCCGCCCACCTTTACAAAGGGCAGTGAATATTCCGCAAGCGTCGGCATTGCGGCGACCGCACGAGCTGTGACAACGTCAAATTTTTCACGCATTTCCGATGATTTTGCAGAGATTTCGGCTCTGCCGTGCAGGGCAATATAGCTGCAGCCGAGAAGCTTGCAAAGATGTTCCAGAAACACAATTCTCTTATTTAAACTGTCCAGCAGCGTAATCTGGAGATCGGGACGCTGCAAAGCAAGCGGAACACCGGGAAATCCCGCACCGCTGCCAATATCCAGAAGTGCAGCGTTTTTGGGGATATTTCCAAATTTCTCAAGAAGCAGGCTGTCAAGAAAATGCTTGCGGAGAATTTCTCCGCCCTCAGTCACAGCCGTCAGATTTACCTTTTCATTGTATTCCACCAAGAAAGCGGCATATTGTTCCATTTTATCGTATGTTTCACGTGAAACATGGATGCCGTATTCTTCAAAAAGTGCAAGTGCCATGTTATATTCCGGAAGCATATTCACCCTCCTTATGTTGTTCCAGCCAAACAAGCAGAACCGTAATATCCGCAGGCGAAACGCCTGAAATACGGGATGCCTGACCGATGCTGACGGGCTTTCTCTGGTTTAACTTCTCCGACGCTTCAAGCCGCAATCCACGAACCGTCGTGTAATCCAGATCGGACGGAAGTGCCTTTCGTTCCAACTTCATTGCCTGCTCGATCGCTTGATTCTGCCGCTGAATATAGCCTTCATACTTGATCTGTATTTCAACCTGCTCTCTGACATCCTGCGGAAGCTCGGGACGATCTTTATCAAACGGTGCAACCAATGCATATCCAAGCTGCGGACGGCGAATCAGATCGCCAACCTTGCAGCCGGTTTGAAGCGGTGAAGTTCCCATTTCGGTGAGCATAGCGTTGATTTCAGCAGATGGGGCAAGGTTTGTTGTATTCACACGCTGAATTTCCTTTGCAACAAGCTCGTATTTTTCAATCATTGCCTGATAACGATCCTCGGGGAGCAGCCCAATTTCACGACCAATCGGCATCAGACGGAAATCAGCGTTATCCTGCCGCAGTACAAGGCGATATTCGCTGCGTGACGTCATCATACGATATGGATCGCTGCAGCCCTTGCACACAAGATCATCAATCAGTGTGCCAATATACGAACCGGAACGCTCCAGAATCAGCTTCTGTTTACCCATGACGGACATTGCAGCGTTGATTCCGGCTACCAGACCCTGTGCGGCAGCCTCCTCATAACCGGAACTTCCGTTGAACTGACCGGCACCGAACAGTCCCTTGACAGCCTTCGTTTCAAGCGTCGGAAAGAGGGAAGTCGGATCGACACAGTCGTATTCAATTGCGTAAGCTGGACGCAGAATTTCGACGTTTTCAAGTCCTTTGACAGTTCGCAGAAATGCAAGCTGGACATCCTCGGGAAGTGATGAGGACATACCCTGCAGATAAAATTCCTCCGTGGAAAGTCCCATGGGTTCTACAAAAATCTGATGACGTTCCTTATCCGCAAAACGGACAATTTTGTCCTCAATTGACGGACAATATCGAGGGCCCACACCTTCAATCCTGCCGCCGTAGAGCGGCGAACGATGCAGATTTTCACGAATCACACGATGGGTTTCTTCATTCGTATACGCAATATGGCAGCTCACGATATTCTGCATATCCGAACCGCAATTTTCAAAGGAAAACGGCGTAATTTCGGGATCACCGTCCTGACGCTCAAGCACATCGAAATGAATGCTTCTGCGATGCACTCGGCAGGGCGTACCCGTCTTGAAACGCCGCAGAGGCAGGTATTTCGCAAGGCTCAGGGAAAGTGCATTGCTTGGCAATGCCGCATCGGGACCGCTTTCAAAAGAAACTTCGCCGATATGGATTTTTCCCTTGAGGTAAGTACCCGTTGCGATGATCACCGCCTTTGCATGATAGACGGCACCAAGACGAGTGATTATTCCCTTGATTTCGCCGTTTTCGACGATGATCTCCGCAGCCTCACCCTGCTTGACGCAAAGATTTTCCTGCTGCTCGCAAACCTGCTTCATATATGCGTGGTATTTTACACGATCCGCCTGCACCCGCAAGCTGTGCACGGCAGGCCCTTTTCCTCGATTGAGCATACGGCTCTGAATAAAGCAGGCATCCGCCGCACGTCCCATTTCTCCGCCGAGTGCGTCAATTTCACGCACCAGATGCCCCTTTGCTGTGCCGCCAATCGACGGATTACAGGGCATATTCGCAATCTGATCCAGAGAAATCGTCAGCAAAAGTGTATGACAGCCAAGCCGTGCAGCCGCCAGTCCGGCTTCAACGCCGGCGTGTCCTGCACCCACGACTATGACATCAAATGTTCCCATCTCGTAATTCATGGTTCACCTCTAAATGGTAAAATATGGTAAATTTAAATATACCAAGATACTTGTTGAAGGTGGAGTATCAGCACTGACTCACCGTCGACCTTTTCGCCAAAGGCGAATTGGGAGACAGATTGCCAGCGATGGTTCACCGCTATTTTCCTACACAAAATCTGGTAAACACTGCATCCACCACTGCATCAGTGATGCGTTCACCCGTAAGCTGCAGCAAAGCATCCGCTGCACCTTCCAGACTGACTGTAACGGCATCGTAGGCAAGCCCTAACTGCAGTGCATCAAGCGATTCCTGTACGGCGGTGATGGCGTCTTGAAGGCAGGCACGCTGCCGTTCATTGGCGATCATGCCATCCTCTGCTGGGGTTGCCTGTCGGCTTGCAAAGCGTTCCACGGCAGTTTCCAGTTTTTCCATGCCATCAAGCATTTTTGCTGAAATTTCGACAATATCCGCAAAATTGTAAGCATTCAGATCCCACTGTCTGCCAAGATCTGTTTTATTGCAGACTGCAATGGTACGCTCCATCGGCAGACGGGAGAGCAGATTCTCGTCATCCGCTTCCAGAGGGCGGCTCACATCGAACACGGCAAGCACAAGGTCGGCATTCTGCAAAAATGCGATACTCTTTTCGACGCCGATTTTTTCGATTTGCTCATCGGTATCATGCACGCCGGCGGTATCGGAAAGCCGCAGTGCATAGCCGCCGATGCGGATCTGTTCCTCAACAACATCACGGGTTGTACCGGCAATATCGGTAACAATGCTTCGCTCAAAACCGTTAAGGGCGTTGAACAGCGTGGATTTTCCCACATTGGGTTTTCCCGCAATAACGGTGTGCAGCCCCTCACGGAGAATTCTGCCATAATCGTAGGTCTGCATCAGACGCTGCATATCCTGCAGCAGCGTTTGCAGGTGTTCCTCAAGTGCCGAACCATCCACGGAGGGAATATCCTCATCTGGGTAATCCGCCCAGACGGCAAGGTCTGACAAAAGCTCCAGCAGAATATTTGAAAATCCAGAAATTCTGCGGAACGTCGCACCATCACGAAGATTTCTGGCACATTTCACTGCATTCTCACCCGAAGCGGAAATGAGATCGGCGACTGCCTCCGCCTGTGTGAGTGAAAGCTTACCATTCAAAAACGCACGCTTGGTGAATTCTCCTGCTTCTGCAAGCCGAACGGAATCACAAAGCACGGTGCGGAGAATTTTCTGCGTAAGAAATCTTCCGCCGTGGCAGGAGATCTCCACCACATCCTCACCCGTATAGCTGTGCGGTGCACGGAATACGGTCAGCACACAATCGTCAAGCACCGTATCCCCACGCAGGATCTGCCCGTAGGCACAGGTGTAGCCGTCCATCTGCGAAGGAATTCTGCCATGCAGAGGACGGAAAATTTCATCCGCACGGCGGATGGCGTGTTCACCCGAAATACGGATGACCGCAACACCGCCCGTGCCGTGGGGGGTTGCAATGGCTGCAATTGTTTCCATAATGCCTCCAATAAAAAGAGGGGGGTGAACCTCCACCCTCCTCTGTAGAATTATTTCATCAAATGATGTGTGTTTCGCCCGTGCGGGCTCCGCACTAAAAAGGAATTTTCAATAACACTGCACCTCTTGCGTAGCAAAGGTGCAAGTGTTTCGAAATCTTACAACGCAAGTATGGAATGTTCTATACTCCAAAGCTTCCCTTGCGTATTGCCCGTGCGGGCTCCGCACTAAAATTCGATTTTACCGTACAGACCTGCGTTCAGATCATCCTCGGGCTTGGGACGCTTGTAGTCCATCTCGAAGCTGGTCTTCATGGAATCCATGTTGATTCTCGTCGGCGGCTCATCGGGATTTCTGCGGCGGCGATCTCTGTTATCATTTCTGCGATTGCCGCGATTACCCTGACGGTCACCACGGTCGTTTCTGTCGTTGCGGCGACGGCGTACTGGCTTGTTGGAGGAGATCACAACCTTGCGGTACGGTTCCTCACCCACGCTCTTGGAGCTTACGCCCTCAATTTCTGCAATGGCAGAGTGAATGATTCTTCTTTCATACGGATTCATCGGCTCGAGGGCAGTCTGTCTGCCGCTGCGGAGCACGTTCTTTGCAATCTTTGCAGCAAGCTCCTCCAGAGTCTTGCGGCGGCGTTCACGATAATTTGCACTATTGAGCATGATTCTGTAGTACTCTCTGTCGCCGCGGTTTGCAATCATGAATGTCAGATACTGCAGTGCGTCGAGCGTTTCGCCACGCTTGCCGATTACAGTACCGTTATTGGCTGCAACAATGTCGATCATGGCACTTTCTGCACCGGCGGTAACCACCAGCTCTGCTTCAACACCCATCTTTGCCAGAATATCTGTCAGATATGCCTTTGCCTTTTCGATCTTTGCAAGTGCATCCTCGGAAGGCTCACCCGTGATCATATCTTCATCGGACTTCATTTCTTCGGAAACATTCTTTTCTTCAATGACTTCTGCCACTGCTTCGATCACATCGGGAACATCAACGGGCTCATTCTCGTCCGTTGCCTCCTCAAATGTTTCTTCAAATGTCGTTTCTTCGGTATTTACGGGAATTTCCTCTGTAATATCCTCTACAGATTCTTCCACAAGTTCTTCAAATGCTTCTTCCGCAGCCTCAGCATATGCCTCATCCACCACAGCTTCAGCAGCTTCTTCCACTGCTGCTTCGGCTGCTGTTTCTGCAGCCTTGTCCACCATGGGAACATCAATGGATGTGTAGGACGCACGCACCTTTGCCTCGCCCTTCATAAAGCCCAGAAAACCCTTTTTCGGTTCTTCCACCACTTCAAACGTAATGTCGGAAACAGACGCTCCGAAATGGCGTGCGGCAAGTTCTTTCGCCTCCTCGACGGTTTTCGCAGTAAAAATTTCTGTCATTGTTATGACCTCCTGTACAGGTTATTTGTCACTCTCACCATACTTTTCAGCCATGCGGCGTCTTGCCTCACGGATGACTGCGGTATTGAATTCCTCACGTTCGGAACGTGAGAATCTGACTTCATCATCATCGGAATAGCTCACACGATTCGAAGCTTTGCGGTTCGTATTGCCAGAACCCTGCTGCTGACGCATCATTTCCTCCTGCTGCTCCATAAGCTTCTGCATCATGGAAGGACGGCGGTTGGATTTCTTCGCCTTCTTACGCTCTGCTTCGCCGATTTTTTCAACTCTCTTATCATTGAACCAGAGATTCAGACCGATGCTCTGGATGAAAGAGAATGCAGATGAACAGATCCAGTAAAAGCCTACGCCGGCAGGCACGGTAAATGCAAGCCAGACAGAGAAAATAGGCATACCGTAAAGCATGATATTCATTGCACCCATGTTGGGCATATCCTTGTTACGTTTCTTCTGATTCCACTGCATATAGATGGTCATCGCAAGCTGTACGATACCCGAAAGCAGGGGAATCATGAAAAGCGGGAAGTTCTTTGTAAAGTCGCTCCACTGCGGCGTCAGATTCAGGTCAACACCGAGAATATTGAAGGTTTTCGCAAATTCCGAAACCTCCGGAACGAAATTCTCATCGAACTTTGACATCTTCTCTGCGAATTCGTCCTCGTGCTTGACAACTTCCTCCATGATCATCAGCTGAATACGAAGATCTTCCTTATCAGGATTGATCTTCTCATTGAATTCGGAAGCAATGAGCGTTGCTTCCTTGACAATGGCGTTATCGTATTTGAGAATATGGCTCATCGGCTCATATACAACGCCGAGCACACCCCAGAGGATGATCAGAGAAAGCAGCATCGGTAGACAAGAAGCATAGGGATTGATGTTTTCTTCCTGCCAGAGCTTCATCTGTTCCATCTGTAATTTTTCAGGATTATTCTTATATTTTTCACGGAGCTTTGCAAGCTTGGGCTGAACCAGCTGCTGATGCACCACATTTTTCTGCTGTTTATAATAAATGGGAAATACGATCAGCTTGGTTACCAGTGTAAACAGAATGATCGCTACACCGTAATTTCCAACAAAATCGTAAATAAACTTCATAATGAAGCCAAGCGGAGTTCCGACCAGATCAATTAAAAAATTCAATTTTGTTACCTCATTCCTTCATCCTTAATGGGCTTTATCCATTATCCTGCCAAAAATATGCCGGCAGCCGTTTCCATTCAAACGTTTCCGGCACTTCATCAATACCGCCCCTTGCCCAAGGGTGGCACCGCAGCAGTCGGGAAACTGCCAAAATCAGCCCCTTGACCGCACCAAACCGCATGATCGCCTGCATCGCATATCCCGAGCAGCTCGGATAATAACGACAGGTTGGCGGAAACAGCGGAGATATACATTTCCGGTAAAACAGGATGGGTAGGATCAAAATACGGCGAATCATGCCTTGCCTCGCTTTTCCCGTTTCTTTTCCGATTCATATTCGCCTGCATAGACGCTATGCAGTGCAGGAATTGCCTTTGTCCGAAGATAATCGCTCAGCTGCGTGGATTTCATTTCCGTCAGCGGACTGCGGGCAACAATGACAATATCCAGCCCCACGGGAGCATTGATCTCATTTTCACGCCATGCCTGACGGATCAGCCGCCTTGCACGGCTTCGTGCAACGGCATTGCCGACTTTTTTTCCCGTAGTGATTCCAAGCCGGTTGACCGGCATATGATTTTTCCGTGCATAAATCACAACAAAATATGTCCCCATACTCCTGCCACGATGGTAGCAAAGCTGGAATTCCTTATTCTGCCGCATCACTTCCGTATACATCATTGCCGATTACCTCTCAACATAGAGAATCACGAAATACCGTCAAAATAAACGGTATTTCCGTAATTTCCTAAATAAAAAGACCACAAATCGGAATTTGTGGTCTGGCTCATCAATGGGAAAGTCTTGCTCTGCCCTTTGCTCTCCTGCGAGCTAAAACCTTTCTGCCGTTCTTATCGGACATTCTCTTCATGAAGCCGTGTTCCTTTTTTCTGTGGATCTTCTTAGGCTGGTATGTTCTTTTCATGCGTTCTCCTCCTCTCGCTTTCGGCATGATCCTCGGCACCTCGCCGATGATGAATGCCTGTCTTTTCAGAGCACAATTACTCTTATACCCTACTATTATATCTCATTCACCCCTCCATGTCAAGGGTTTTTTGCAAATTTTCCGTAAAAGTCATATTTTCGGTAGATTCCGACCACAGTAATCGTCATTTTAGACAAAGAGAGGGTATTTCTGATCGCCCTCGCCGGATGATCCGTGAATTATTATAATATAAAATACGCTGTGGAAAATTTTCTAAAAACACTTGCATTTTCAACAATAATATGATAAAATATATAGTGGTATATATTATAAGTAGATTGCACCCAAAATGAAGGGCTGCAATGATTGATAAAATGGAGGTTGTGACATGAATTCTTTTGACGAAGTCTTCAATCAGGTCAAGCGGTACTGCACGGAGCATGAGCTGATTTCCGACGTTGCCATGAAAACCTGGATTGATGCAATGACACCGGTCGGCATTGAAGGCAGCGACGCTGTATTCCATGTGCATACGGAATTTCAGCAGGGCGTACTTCTGACGACTTACAAAACGGTTCTTGAAAATGCACTGGAGCAGACGGTTGGTTTTCCGCTGCGTCTGGTCGTGAATTTTGAAAACAAGCACACCGCTTCCGGCAGAAGCAATTCCGTTCTGCCCGATTTTGACGCACTCGACGAAAAGCATGAGGAACTGCGTAAAAGCTACGAGTTTGCGGAATATGACTACAATTTCGATACTTTCATCGTCGGCAGATCCAACGAATTTGCTTTTGCAGCCTGCAAGGCTGTGGCTACAGACGCAGGCACGACCTACAACCCGCTTTTCATCTACGGTCCGTCCGGACTCGGCAAGACGCACCTTGTAACGGCGATCAAGCATGAGATCCTGCAGCGTGAACCCAACAAGAAGGTCATTTATGTAACAGGTGAATCCTTCGGTAACGAGCTGATCAAGGCGATCGACCAGAGAGATACTTCCGTATTCCATGACAAGTACCGTAATGCAGATGTCCTGATCGTTGACGATATTCAGTTCTTCTCCGGCAAGGAGCGTATGCAGGAAGAATTCTTTCACACGTTCAATGTGCTGCATTCCGAGGGTAAGCAAATCGTCATCACATCTGACAAGCCGCCCCGTGATCTGAAAACACTGGAAGAACGTATCCGCAATCGTTTTGAATGGGGTCTGATCGCAGACATCAGCATTCCGGATTTTGAAACAAGATTTGCCATTATCCGCAGAAAGGCAGAGCTGCTGGATCTGAAGATTCCGGATGAAGTCACAGAATTCATCGCAAACCGCCTCAAGACGAACATCCGTCAGCTGGAAGGTGCGGTCAAGAAGCTCAAGGCTCTGAAGATGTTGGCGAACAGCTCACCGACGATTTCCATGGCACAGAGCGTCATCCGTGACATTCTCACCGACGATCAGCCGATTCCGATCACGGTGGAGAAGGTCATTGCAGAGGTTGCCAATGTTTACGGCATCACACCCGAGGACATCCGTTCCAGCAAGAGAACCTCCCAGATCTCCACGGCACGCAAGGTTGCGGCTTATGTAGTGCGTGAGATCACAGGTATGCCGCTTGCGGCGATCGGTATGGAATTCGGCGGCAGAGATCATTCCACGATCGTTTATGCCATCAACAATGTGACTACGGCTCTGAAGAAGGACGCAAACCTCAAGGAGCTTGTTGAGGATATTATCAAGGATATCCGTGAGAAGAATCCCAATCCTCCCACTGCGTGAGAAATTCACCATTGATAATTTCATAGCAGGATGCACCTTACCAAGGGCATCCTGCGTTAAGTGTAACATCCATACGCATTCATGCGTCCCACATCCCCTGCAATTAACAGGGGATATGTTCATAAAAACGGATATCAACAGTATTCAACTGAC
>JAZOBK010000189.1:0-4313 GCA_045595985.1 Oscillospiraceae bacterium | reverse complement strand
TCATGCAGCAGCAGATCTCCATAGTTTCTGCTCTGCGGTGCCGCAAAGCCGAATCGTTCATCTGCCTGCAGTTCCTCCAATGTCGGGTAGTGGACTACATTTTCCTCAAGTGGAATGGACTGCAGAGAGAAGCTGCTGTCGATCAGTGCATCCACGATCGCAAAGATCTCCTCGTCCGTCAGCTTCTGTAAACGCAGTGTGAATCCTGTATCGTTCATGACAAACGTCAGAATGCTCTGTGGTTCCATCCCCATAGGGCGTGCACCGTACAGTGTGATGCCCCTGTAGTCCACGCCGCCGTTTTCGGGGAACGGTACGCCGCCGAACATATCCTCTTCCTGTGACATTCGCAGTTTGATGGATTTCTCCGATTCGCCTGACAGATAGATCACCGCATGATTGGGAACATCGCCTCCTATGCAGTACACTTCGGAATAGCCGCCGTATGTGTATTCGCTGGTATCAAAAGGCGGACTGTAGTCATTGAGCAGGTACACTGTCTTTACATTGTCGAGTTCCCCCTTGAGCATCGGGAGCGTTTTCATATCCATACGGAAGTATTCGCTTTTATCGGAGGATTCATCCTGTTTTGTTTCGCTGTTCATCGTGTCCCCAAAGAGCGTTGCCGCCGTGACATTGTTTTTCAGCAGTGCCGCTGCCATATTGATCACTTCATCGGAAGAACAGTCCGAAGCCTCTATTGTGATACCCACGCCCTGATACCGGCAGAACAGCTCATAGGATTCGCAGGTAATATCACCGTCCGCCCATGAACAGTCATAAATGTGAATCACGGGGAAATCAAGAGCTGTGTCCGCTGACAGATCCACTTCAAAATTTTCGTTGTAAATCTTGCTCCGGTCGTCAATTCTTATGGTGACTGTGGTGTACTGTCCGTCGGCAAGCCCGAAAAATGCATAGACTGGCTCGCCGTTTGCGTCAAAGCCAAAGGATGCGTTCTGTGTATCAAACCGTTCGGTATCGAACGGAAGTATCGGAGCATCATGCGAAACTGCATCACTGTGTAAATCGGGATTCTGATTAATGTGCTTGCGTTCCGGCATGGTTTCCCATACAAGCTTGTAGCCGTCAAACGACTTCACATAGAGCGTTGCCGCCGTGGTGTTGTCTTTCAGCAGTGCCACTGCAAAGGCTTCGGCTTCTTTTGCCGTATATCCACTTGTTTCCATACTCAGTCCGACGCCGTTATACACACAGAACAGCTCGTAGTTCGGCTCGCTCTCATAAACCGGATGCTCGTACATATGGATGATCGCCTTTTTATACTGTGCATCTGTAGAAACATCGGGGGAAACCCGTGTGGAAAACAGCTCTTCGAAATCGCTGAGCGTCACACTGACGCGGCCTTTTTCGCTCAAAAGATTAACGAAGGTGTTGTGAACGATGGAATCGGAATCCAGATAGCAAATTGCCGATACCGATGTAAAACCTGTCATTTCAAAGGGGAGCGAGGGGGTGAAGGATGTCGATACGTTGCCGTTCTCCTGTTCGAGCGTGTAGCTAAGGTCGAGCAGTGGTTCGGGAAGGGGTTCATGAATTACTTCGTAATCAAATTCCGCATTTGCAGCTTCCCAGAGGGATTTGGATGTGACATTATTCTGCAAGAGAGAAGCAGCAAAGGCAACGGCTTCTTCTTCGGTGTAGCCGCTTGTTTCCATGCTCATGCCGATGCCGTCATGCAGATAATACAACTCGAATTCCTGTTGCTCCGAGTTATGTGTCATATCATAAATGTGGATGGCAGGCTTCTGCCGGCTTGCATCCTCGGAGAGGTCAACAAAAAAATGGGTGGGGAACAGAGTGCCGCGATCGCTGAGAATCACCTGAACGGAACAATCACCGCTTGTCAAATATGTGTAGGAATTGACAGCATTCCCGTTTTCATCACAGAAGAAAGTCGAACGCACCTCATTGAAGGAGCCGTCAGCAAATGGGAGAGCGGTCGAGTCGCAGTCCAGATTTTCACCGCCCGCTTCCCATGTGTAGTCAATTGCACATAGTTCCTTGGGGATGGATTCACGGATTAGGTCATATTCAAGAAGCTCCTCCACCTGTGAATTCGGGTTATCTGCAAAGGGATTCTGCTGCATCCTTCCCAATGCTACACCGCCCCCGACCACGCAAAGACACACTGCCGCTGCGATGGCGGCCCACCGCCCGAAATGATTGGTGCGGCGAATCACGGTCACGCCACTTGTTGTTTCTTCGTCGTCCACAATTTCCGAAATATACTGCTCATCCACCTCGGAGAGCATACGTTTGAGTTCATTTCTGTTCATTCCCTGTACCCTCTTTCCGTTAAGTATTTCCGCATTTTGTTCCGTGTGCGAAACAGCATGGATTCGGTCTTGCTCTTGCTGAAACCGCATTGCCGGGTAATTTCCTCAATGGAGCAGCCCTGCCAGTACCGCAGCAGAAACACACGGCGGTGATCCGCCTTGAGCGTTTTCAGAAAGCCGTTGATGGCGTCCCGCAGTTCCGCATCGGAGCGGCGATCGCCGTCGGAATTGTCGCAGAGGCATTCCGCAAGTTCTTCAAAGGAAACCGAAACCTCGGTATTCCGCTTTTCTGCGTGCAGATACTCATAACGTTTGAGTGCGGTATTGCGTGCGATCACGGCAAGATAGGCTTTCAGGCTGTTCGGGCGGTTCGGCGGAATGGCATTCCACGCACTCAGATAGGTGTCGTTTTCACATTCCTCCGCATCCTGCGAGCTTTTCAGAATGCCCGCAATGATGTGTCGGACAAGTCTGCCATACTGCTCCTTCGTTCGGGCGATCGCTTCTTCCGAACGTGAAAAATACAATTCGATGATGCTTGCATCTGTCATGGAATTACCCCCTTTCGTTGTTGTCCTTCACTTATGAGTACGGTTCGGGAATGATTTGCTTGCACTTTGGCAGTGTTTTTTATGGTAGAAAAAATGATTGGCATATGTTATAATAAGATATGGTGAAAAAACGATTTCCACCCACACAAATACAATATATATCAAGGAGGAAACATAATATGGCTGCTTGGGAAGATTTTGAAATCAAGTGCACAGAGTATTTAAATCGCAAATTCGGGGATTATGCAGAATTTATACATCAAGGCGGAAGCGATTCAACCGTGCCGGATATTCTTGTAAGAACGGCTTCGGGGAGGAGCTTCTATATTGATGCCAAGCACTGCCCCGCACAATGCGGACAATTTGTTTTACATCCCAATTCTTCAACAAGAACTTTTGAGTATAGCCGTAAGAATGCTGCCACTGTCAATCAGTACGCACAGGGAATCATAGAGCATATGAACGAATCTTTCGACGAATATAAAGGGGCGGGGACTTCCGGGAAAAGTATCATAATGGGAAATGGTTCTGCCGTTTTTGCAAATTGGATCGTCCTGACTTACAGAAACAAAGGCGTTCGTTTTTTCATAACCAACGATTACAAGATTTTTCCCATTGATGCTTTTTCAGAGCATTTTGCAGTTGAGGCAAAGTATCGTGTCAAAAGGAGTGGTTCAAGGGAGGTTGGAAAGAAAATCATGTCTTCTGTAATGGCTCACATACAAAATGGTGATTATGGTGTGACAGGTATGGAGTCCCAGGGTGGAAAATTGTTTGTGACCGCAGATAGGGATATACATAATATTCGTTTTAATCTGGACGATGCAGAGTATATGTTTTCTGACCGCAGTGGAAAGTATGAAGTCAGAAGACTCTCCAATGTTTGCAATGCAAATGTCATATTCTCCATCACCTTGAAGAACAACAGAACGGGATTGACTGATGGTGTATTTATTGCTTGTTTGCAGTAGCGTCAAGGAAGGATATGTATTTTCGGAGAGCGTATTTATAGGTGCTTAATTGGTACTTTCCAATCGGCAGATCGACAGGATTTAATTTATCCATATCTTCATTACACCCCTTGTTTCTAAATAGTGACAAAAGGAAGGCACATCTGTCTGAACGATATTCCTCATCAATATCTCGATTGCCAAAGATCCGCTCTAATTTTTTGATGCGTGCGGTAATATCCCCCTGCACTTTTCGGGAAATTCCCTCGTTGTTCAGCCACATTCTAAAATCCACTTCGTTCATTTTATCTCCTTCAAAGTTTTGCCGAGTTCCTGTGCAATGTACTGGAGCACGTCAATAACGACGGAATTTCCGAACTGCTTGTATGCCTGATTGGCATTGCTTGCAATTTTGTAGCTGTCGGGATAACCCATAATTCTGGCACATTCACGGGGATGCAGCCGACGAGGTTTTCCATTTACCAAATACCCTAAGTCGGATCGTAGCCATG
>JAZOBK010000188.1:0-6670 GCA_045595985.1 Oscillospiraceae bacterium | reverse complement strand
AGCCAAGGAGTTGAACAACTTGCTTGTCTTCCTAAGACCGCTTGGCCTCCGACTTCACGTCTTACATTTGCAGGGACTTCCACACTGATGGCAGCTTCCCCGTTCTCATCGAGAGTGTGCTTTCCGCCGGATTGCTGGAACCACTTACCCTTTGCACCGGTATCGGGATTTACATAATCTCCGTCATAATAGCCCCATCCTGTATTGATCGTATTTCCGGCTTTAGCTCTGATATGGAATGTCACTGTTTTCTCTCCCAATCCATCCGTCATTCGCCATGCACCGGGTTCTTCCTTTACGAAGGCAACGGACATCAGGGGGGAGGCGTCGGTTTCGCCATTTTGCAGTTTTCGTTTTAAAATACAAAGATCAAATGCATCAAGGCAGGCGTCATCGGACAAATCTGCATTCCGGTCAGAGATGTGTGAAATCTTCCTGTCAAGCAGATAATCCTGCAGACGCTGTACATCCTCTGCATTCACAAGACCATCCTCGGTGGAATCACCTGTAAGGTCAAATTCCAGTATTTGAAGTGTTTTGCTTCCCGCATATGTTGCATCAGCTGGTTCGGCTGTATTGCGAAATACTTCCGTCGCACAGTTCCACTCCTTAACAATGGGGATGTCAGCACTGTTCAGATATACGGTATTGTCATAAATTCGGTTATTCTGTCCCCAGCCATCAAGCTGCACATTCAGATCGAATGCGTACAGCATTTTCTCACAGCCATTACGGTGTCCAACATTGTTGCGGATAATGCATTCGTTTCCTTTGATCTCTACAAAGCTGTCTCCGCCGTTCTGTCCCATGATACCGGTACCGTTAAAGGTGCATTCTTCCACGAGATTTCCGATGGTGTATTCCTTGATGTCCACGTGATCTGCGGTAATGTCCGGTCCAAAGCGACATCCTCTGACCGTATTATAATGGCATTCGTAACCATATCCTTCGGTTTTGTGCGAACTGCCAATATATACGCCTTCACCGTATTGTGGGGTATCCTTACCGGTATCGTGAACATAACAGTTTTCTACGAGATTATAGCTGCTGTCATCAATGATATGGATCGCTTCACCGCCGATGTCATAAACCTCGCATCCTGAAATGATACTATGTTCCGACTGTTCAAGAAAAATCCCTTTCGCCGCTGTGTGGATTTCAAGATCACGAATTTCCCAGTAGCTTCCCTTGATTCGCAATCCCACCTTATCTGTTACAGATTCACCGCTGAGCACAGCAGGATGCTCCGGATCTTCACTTCGGATAATGATTGGTTTTTCCGCTGTACCATTCGCTTCCGCATAAAACACAGCCCAGACTCCTATCCATTCCTCTTGTTTGTACAATCCCTCCTTAAGGATTATCTCGTCACCAGCTTTTGCATCATCCAATGCGGCGAGCAGCTCCTCTGTGTTGTTGACAACTACTGTCCGTGTTGCTTCTGCACTTGCTGTCTGCGGAAAGAAACCAATTGTCATTGCCGCTGACAATATCACAGCCATGATTCTTCCTTTATGGTTCATATCGGGTAACCTCCTATGGTTTATGTTCCATTGTATATACATTCTACCACATTTTCTAAAAATACGCAACAGAAATTCGTATAATTAACATAATGTTTTCAAAGAGTTCTTATACGATTTGTGCAACTTGATATTTGTAAAGATTTAGACCGGCAGAAATTACTGCCGGTCTTATTAACATATGGAAAAGCGGCAGCAATACAGAAAACAGGAGAGAACCCAAGTGAATAATTCCTGCATTCGTCCCATCATCGTAATCGAGTGCGTGTCCGTTCAGATCGTTCAAAAAATTGCTTCCTTTAAGGCAACCTTTCGATCACAACCAATGGCAGTAAATGTACCGTTCTCCGGTTCTGCAAAATCCAGATACGCATTGATTTTGCTTCGATGTGCTTTTGCACCCGCAAGCGTCACACACAGGTAATCCTGCAGGGAACGCCTTGCCTTTATCATCACCCGACTTGAGATATTTTTTCCTTTAGTGCATCAATTTCTCTCAGAAAACTGTCCGTGATATTCATGGTAACCTCCAAATTTTTAAGTTAGATTATATCGACTATAATCCTCTAATTATATATAGTTGAAAAAAAAGAAACAAAGCTGCCCAATGAACTTATTATACATGATTTTCTGATATTTGTCAATAAAAAATGAGGAATAGATACAAAGAAAACTACTGTTCATTGTGGAAATTTAATTATATATCATTTGGTATCTTGACTTTTTTTGTCTAATTTGGTATAATGAATACTATAATGGTACTATATACAGAAACGAGGCGTACACGATGAATGGTGCAGCAAATGTGATGCATAAAAAAGCCAGCACAAAATCATTGTTGCTGTCTGTTTTGATTGGGCTTTTCGTGGGTGCAGCAATCATTTTTCTGATATTGTATTTATACGCAGAACCCGAGAGCTTATCCACAAAAACTGTCTGTGCTCAGGCAAATCCTATGGAAACAATGATTCTGAAGGAAACTTCACCGCCAACGGAACCGACACAGCCAACCACAGAACCGATTGATTATGATATGCAGATCGACCTGCAGCGTGCAAAGGATTATCATGCAGTAAACAAGGAAGTAATTGGCTGGGTTTACATACAGGACACAGCTATTAATTACCCGATCATGCAGGCATACGATAATGTGTTTTACATGAACCACAACTGGCAGAAGCAATACAGCTACAGCGGGAGTATTTTCGCAGACTGGCGTTGCCTTATCGACGACAGTGAAAATTCCCTGTTATATGGACATAATATGGGGAACGGTTCAATGTTCCATGCTGTGAAATACTATAAAGATCCCGAATGGGGTAAGGAGCACCTGTATTTTGAAGTTGCTACATTAGAAAAGCGATTCCTTTACAAGGTGTTGTCTGTGAATGTTGTTAACGGATTGGAAGGTGCGGACTTCGAATACTGGAATTGTGTTAATATGAACCGCAAGGAATATGCTGAATTTGTTCAGAATATTTACGATACCGCAACCGTGTGGTATGGTGACGAGGAGCATCTTCCGCAATACGGAAAGGATCGTCTGATTGCCCTCCAAACCTGTGATTCGGGCAGCAGCAATGGCATTCGCTGCGTTCTGTTTGCACAATGCCTTGGCGAATTTTGATTGAAAAAATGCAATATGTCCTGTGTAACATCGCACAGGACATTTCCATGCAATTGAAAGGAATATTGAAATTATGAATTATAAGCATACCGTACGAGCCTGTTTTGTCGGATATATCACACAGGCAATTGTCAATAACTTTATCCCGCTGCTTTTTCTGACGCTGCAGTCGGAATATCATCTGAAACTTTCCCAGATCACAGCACTTGTCACAGTGAATTTCACTGTACAGCTCCTTGTGGATTTTGTTTCCGCAAAATGTATTGATAAGATCGGTTACCGTGCTGGTATCGTCGCTGCCCACTTCTGTGCAGCATTCGGTCTTGCAGGATTGGCTTTCTTTCCGTTGCTTCTGCCAACACCATATGCGGGAATCATGACAGCAGTAATCGTCTACGCCGTCGGTGGGGGACTGCTGGAAGTACTTGTCAGCCCCATTGTGGAAGCCTGCCCGACTGCACATAAAGAGAAAACGATGAGTATGCTGCACTCCTTCTATTGTTGGGGACAAATGGGTGTCGTGCTGTTTTCTACAGTGTATTTTTACTGTTTTGGTTTAAATAACTGGAAAATCCTTGCAGTCCTGTGGGGACTGATTCCAGCTTGCAACGCTATTGTATTCCTGAAAGTACCAATTGCTTCATTGCTTGAAGAAAATGAAACAGCAATGTCTTTGTCACAGCTGTTTCGTCAGAAACTGTTTTGGATTTTTCTGGTTCTGATGCTCTGTGCCGGAGCAAGTGAACTGTCCGTCAGTCAATGGGCGTCCGCATTTGCGGAACAAGGGCTTGGCGTCACCAAAACAATGGGAGATCTTGCGGGGCCTATGTTTTTTGCCTTGATGATGGGTATTGCAAGGGTGATCTACGGAAAATATGGAGATAAAATCAATCTTGTGAAATTTATGCGATACAGCCTAATCCTCTGCGTAGCGGCATATTTGCTGACAGCATTCAGTCCGCTACCTGCACTTGGTCTTGTCGGATGCGGTCTATGTGGATTCTCTGTAGGCATTCTCTGGCCGGGAACCTTCAGCCTTGCCGCTGCATCGCTCAGGCGTGGCGGAACTGCCATGTTTGCATTGCTTGCACTGGCAGGGGATGTGGGGTGTGCTGCGGGTCCGACCTTAGTCGGGACAATCACAGAATTCTTCTCCGGAAAACTGACATATGGAATCCTTGCCGCAGTTGTATTTCCGATCGTCTTGTTTATTGCGTTGTTCTGGTTCCATTGCGAAAGACAGAAAATTTCATAATACTCTTTCATAGCGGAATACAAAATTTTTTGTATTCCGCTATTGACAAATGAAAATAGATGTGCTATAATACAATTGAACAGAGGTTCAATTATTCAAATTAAGCAGGTGATTACATGAGAAGAATATATTACATTGAGAATCTGGATTGTCCGCATTGTGCAGGAAAGATCGAGAGTGAGATTCAGAAATTGACTTGTGTGAAGAAAGCCAGTCTTTCCTTTGCAACAAAGCAGCTCCATATTGAGGCAAACGATGAAACGGGACTGCTTGAAAAAATTCAGTCGGCTGCTGATCGAATCGAGGATGGTGTGGTTTTCAGAGAAGCTTGTGAGAGTCACAATTATCATGACGGAGAGAATGCGTTGCAGAAAGAAATCGTAGTTCTTGTTATTGGAATTCTCGTTTTAATGATCGCATTTTTGACTGAATGGTTTACGGATATTCCCTATGTTTCTGAAATTCTGATGCTTCTTGCATATCTCATCATGGGGTGGAAGGTGCTTTTTAGTTCATTCAAAAGCATTTTGAAAGGATCAATTTTCGATGAGAATTTTCTGATGAGTATTGCAACAATTGGAGCTTTATTGATTGGATGTCAGGAGGAAGCTGCAAGTGTTATGCTGTTCTTCAGACTTGGAGAAATGTTCGAGCACCTTGCTGTAGAGCGAAGCCGTAAATCCATTATGGATGCCATTGATTTTCGAGTGGAAACAGTACAGAGAATCACAGATCATGCGACTGAAACGATTCCAGCTGATTCCGTTAAAATCGGCGATATACTCATGGTTTGTGTCGGTGACAGAATTCCTGTGGACGGACGTGTGCTGAAAGGGGAGAGCAGTCTTGATACCTCTGCAATGACGGGTGAGTCCATACCTGTGCAGGTACGCAAAGGTGATGCTGTTATGTCAGGCTGCATCAACCTGTCGGGGGCTATGGAAATAGAGGTCACTGCAACACTGCAGAATTCTTTGGTAAGCAGAATATTGGACAGTGTGGAAAATGCGGCAGCGGGGAAACCTAAAATTGACCGCTTTATTACGAGATTTGCAAGAGTATATACGCCAATCGTCGTTATAATTGCCATTTTGACAGCTATCATTCCCTCGATCATAACAGGGGAGTGGAAGCAGTGGATCTATACGGCATTGAATTTTCTGATGATCAGTTGTCCGTGTGCGTTGGTATTGAGCGTGCCGCTTGCTTTCTTTTCGGGAATCGGTGCAGGAAGCCGCAGGGGAATTTTGTTCAAGGACGGTATTTTTCTGGAAATACTCACAAAGATCAAAGCTGTTGTAATGGATAAAACAGGTACGCTGACAAACGGCGTATTTTCCGTTGCTTCCATAGAAACTGACGGATGTGAAAGGGATACTTTACTTGCTGTCTGTGCGTCATGTGAAAGTGCGTCGTCCCACCCGATTGCACACAGCATCACTGCATATGCAGAACAGAATGGGCTCGCAATCGTTCCTGCCAATCATGTCAGGGAAGTTGCAGGAAAGGGCATTACAGGTGAATACAACGGCAAAAACATCATTTGCGGAACTCGTGCTTTCCTGACAGAAAACGGAATTACAGCTCCGGACATCCGGACAAAGGGCACAAAGGTATATGTTGCGGAAAATGGAGCTTATCTGGGTTGTTTGATTCTCTCCGATTTATCGAAACCTACTGCTGTTGATGTGATAGCAGAACTTCGCAGCAGGGGACTGCATACAGTAATGCTGACGGGAGATAATTCCGAAAATGCTGAGGCAGTTGCACAGGAGCTTCACATTGAGGAGACATATGCAGGACTCTTACCCGATGAAAAGCCGGAATACATGAAAAAAATGCGTCATGAATATGGAAGCGTCCTCTTTGTCGGCGATGGTATCAATGATGCCCCTGTTTTATCGGGGGCAGATGTTGGGGCAGCAATGGGAAGCGGTGCGGATGCGGCAATGGAAGCAGCTGATATTGTATTCCTGACATCCGATCCCAAAGCCATCATTGAATCCATTCAGATCTCTGAAAGAGTGAATAGGACTGCCAGAATCAATATTATCTTTGCACTGACAGTGAAAATCTTGATCATGCTTCTGGGATTTGCTGGCTATGCGAATATGTGGCTCTCTGTATTTGCAGATACCGGAGTAACGATTCTTTGCGTACTGTTCGTTCTGGTGAATATCCATTTCCATTATCATACCAGACAATAAAGTAAGCGGTGCTTTTGATTTGCAAAAGCACCGCTTGAATTTTAGGAATTATTCGGAT
>JAZOBK010000187.1:0-3125 GCA_045595985.1 Oscillospiraceae bacterium | reverse complement strand
CCCTGTCCCGAATGTTGACAGCGCTTTCTTTTTGTGCGTCCTGTGGAAATTTTAAGATTTTGGAGTGAATTTTATGGAATGGCGTGGACTTAATGACCTGCGTGAGCAGTATCTGTCCTTTTTTGAAAGCAAGAATCATACCAGAATGGCAAGTGCCTCCCTCGTACCGCAGGGTGACAAGAGCCTTCTGCTGATCAACTCCGGTATGGCACCGCTGAAGAAGTTCTTCTTAGGGCAGGCTGTACCGCCCAACAAGCGTGTAACGACCTGTCAGAAGTGCATCCGCACACCCGACATCGACAATGTTGGTAAAACCGCAAGACACGGTACATATTTTGAAATGCTCGGCAACTTCTCCTTCGGTGATTACTTCAAGCGTGAAGCGATTGCATGGGCTTGGGAGTTCTTCACCAAGGTTTTGGAAATGCCCGAGGAGCTGCTCTATGTTTCCGTATTTACAGATGACGACGAGGCATACGACATCTGGACGCAGGAGATCGGCGTTGCCCATGAGCATATGGTAAGACTGGGCAGAGAGGATAATTTCTGGGAGCATGGCTCAGGTCCGTGCGGCCCGTGTTCCGAAATCTATTTCGATCGCGGCGTATCCCATGGCTGCGGTTCTCCCGATTGTAAGGTGGGCTGCGAGTGCGACCGTTTCGTAGAAGTGTGGAACCTCGTATTCAGCCAGTTCGACAGCGACGGCAAGGGCACTTACACAGAGATGGAGCACAAGAATATCGACACAGGCATGGGACTGGAGCGTCTGGCGTGCGTCATGCAGGGTGTGGACAATCTCTTTGAGGTTGACACCGTGCAGAATATCATGAAGCACATCCAGAAGCTTTCCGGCGTTGCTTACAAGGATGGCAACGAGAATACCGACGTTTCCCTGCGTGTCATTACTGACCACATCAGAAGCACGACCTTCATGGTCGGCGACGGTGTTCTGCCGTCCAACGAGGGCAGGGGCTATGTACTCCGCCGTCTGCTCCGCCGTGCTGCAAGACATGGCAGAATGATCGGTATCAAGGGAACATTCCTGCACGAAGTATGCGATACTGTCATCAACGAAAATAAGAACGCTTATCCGGAACTGGATGAAAAGCGTGCGTATATTAAGAAGATCATCAAGGTTGAGGAAGAAGCATTTGCTAAGACCATCGACAAGGGCATGGAGCTGCTCAGTCAGGTGATGGATAAGGCAGACGCCGGAAACTGCAAGACGCTTGCAGGCGAGGACATCTTCAAGCTCAGCGATACCTATGGATTCCCGTTTGATCTGACTGTGGAGATCGCTGCAGAGCGTGGCTTTGCAGTGGATGAGGAAGGCTATCGTGCACTGGTTAAGCAGCAGCGTGAAACCGCAAAGGCTGACCATCTGGCAAAGGCAAGCTCCTCATGGGCTGATAACAGCGTAAAGATCGAAGCGGCTGCAACGGAATTTGTCGGCTACAAGGAATACACCGCAGAATCGAAGATCCTTGCAGTTGTGAAGGATCAGGCGGTTGTGGATTATGCAATTGCGGATGATGCCGCAGCAATCGTGCTTGACCGTACACCGTTCTATGCGGAAAGCGGCGGTCAGGTAAGCGATTTCGGTACAATTGCAACCAACGAGGGCGAATTCAAGGTAACTGCCGTTACCAAGGACGAGGACGGTCACTACCTGCATTTCGGTACGGTGGAATCCGGCTGTATGCGTGTGGGGGATGCTGCCAAGGCAGAGATCTGTGCGTCCACAAGAACGGCAATTATGAGAAACCATACCGCAGCACACCTGCTGCAGGCAGCACTGCGTCAGGTTCTGGGCGACCATGTGCATCAGGCAGGTCAGCTTGTCAATGCCAAGGCTTGCCGTTTTGACTTCTCACACTTCAGTGCAATGACGGCTGAAGAAATCGAGAAGGTGGAAAATATCGTAAACGGCTGGATCCTTGAGGCTACAACTGTTGACGTCAATGAAATGCCCATTGAAGAAGCAAAGAAGCTCGGTGCAATGGCACTTTTCGGAGAAAAGTACGGCGATGTGGTAAGAGTTGTCAAGGCAGGCGAATACTCCATTGAATTCTGCGGCGGTACCCATGTGCCGAATACCGCAAATATCGGTCTGATGAAGATCGTTTCCGAAAGCTCCGTCGCATCCGGCGTTCGCCGAATCGAAGCGGTTACGGGTGCAGGCGTTCTGAATCTGCTTGACAGCTACAAGAATACTGTTCTGGAAAGTGCAAAGGCACTCAAGCTTGGTAATCCTGCGGAATTGCCCGCTCGCTGCAATGCAATGGCTGCACAGCTCAAGGATGCGGAAAAGCAGGTAGAACAGCTGCGTCAGAAGATGGCAGGCAGCGTGGTGGATACCCTGTTTGACAATGCAAAGCTTGTCAACGGCGTACAGGTGGTTTCTGCACTGCTCAACGGTGCAGGTGTGGATATGCTCCGCAAGCTGGGCGATCAGGTCAAGAGTCTGGATAAGACGGTTGTGGCTGTATTTGCAGGCGTTGACGGAGAAAAGGGCACATTCTATTGTGTATGCACAAAGTCCGCAGTGGACAAGGGTGCACATGCAGGAAAGATCGTGCAGCGTATTGCTGCCATCACAGGCGGCAAGGGCGGCGGCCGTCCGGACAACGCAATGGCGGGTATCGGCAAGACCTACATGGTTGACGAGGCACTGCTCGGCCTGGAAAGCGTTGTTGCTGATGTAATGACACACTAAGGAGGATTCGATATGGATTGCCTGTTCTGTAAAATTATCGCCGGCGAAATCCCGTCTGGTAAAGTATATGAAGATGAATATGTGTATGCGTTCAAGGACATCAGTCCCATTGCTCCCGTGCATTATTTGATCGTGCCGAAGTTGCATATTTCCAAGGCATCGGAGATCACAGCGGATAATTCCGCTGTGGTTGCAAAGATCTTTGAGGCAGCTGCAAAAATCGCCGCACAGGAAGGCATTGAGAGCTACCGCATCATCAATAACTGCGGTGAGGATGCCGGACAGACTGTGATGCACCTGCATTTCCACATGGTTGCAGGCGTGAAGATGGGCTGGGGCGAACAGTCACTTGGTTAAGGAGATGCACCATGGCTGAATTCTATACAATGAAGATCGCAGGGCTGGAGCG
>JAZOBK010000186.1:0-5397 GCA_045595985.1 Oscillospiraceae bacterium | reverse complement strand
TGCGATAGTTCCTTTGCATCTTCGCTGAATTTCTTTCCTATCATTCCTTCCATAATTTTTACAAATCCACCCGGAAATCTGTTTTCTTCCCACTCATGCAGCGTGAAAAGAAACACATATGCTACAATCATTTTTTGCGTGATTGATGGTGTGGTATTAGAGATTGCAACCATTGTAACAAAGGCGAACATCAATGTGGTTAGTGTTTCAAGATTGTACTTTATGAGAAATCTTTTCATATCGGCAATTCCTTTCTGGTGGTTGATTTTGAATACACAACCTCGCCAAATTCTTATTTTTCAGTCTGTCCGACCTCCTATATTATACCACACCCTACCGTTATTTTCAATAGAAATGAGGTTACAGATCTCAAAAAGAAACCTGCAACCTCAATCGTCTTACATCGTCATATCCACCTCTTCGGTTTCGTCCATGTCCTCATCATCAGACTGTTCCTGCAGCTGCAGGTAGATTTTCATGAGTTCCTCGCCATATTCCTCATCGGCAATCTTCTCAATCATCACGCCGTTGGTGGAGATTAGCTCGAAACCATCGTCATTCTTGATCTGCACATCGCCGTACTGACCATGGGTGCAGATAAACTCCGCAACCGCCTCAATGCTGCGGAGTCTCTTGTTGCCGTCAATGGCATAGCCTACAAGATGGGGATAACGCTCTGCAGCAGGCACATTCTCCATACCGATCTTGTGGAAACTGTCCTTGTCCCACACGAGCGACAGCGTTCTGCCGTTGTCCCATTTCATCATCAAATGACCGTAATCGTCGATGCCTTCAACGGTTCCCTTCGTACCGGGCTGAATGGGGTACGGATCGTCATACATACGGTCAAGCTGTACCCTCATACCCTTGGGATAGCACTCACGGAGCATCTCAATCTGCATTTTACTTGGCATTTTATTCATTCACATCATCCTCTCACATAGAAATACCGCCCATATCGAGGCTTTCTTCTTCCTCAATATCGGCGGTATCTGTCATATCTGTCATCTCTGCTTCAATATGCCAGCTGTCGGAGGAGTTCCAGAAGCTGACGTAAATCGTTCCGAATGCATCGGTTTTGATTTCTCTCTGCTCGAAGCCCTCTGACCAGCCATCACTGCATTGTCCCGACCACCAATCCTTGAATTCAGCCATTTCGCTTTCCGTAAGCGGTTCTGTAACCTGACAGGTAAGGACTCCCACAAGTTCTCCGTTTCTTACTTCAACGGACGGGAATGCGGATACAACTTTTTCATTGACAGGTGAGTTTGCATCATAATATACCATCAGTCCACGGTGCTTTTCATCCGGCTCGGCGTACTTTTCAATGGCAGCGTTGATTTCATCCTCGCAACCACAAGCACAGCTTGATGGAATAACCTCAAGGTCATCTTCATACGGTGCATCCCAATCTGTTTCGTAGATCTGTGGTTCAGCCTGAATCTCAAGGGGACAATAGAGCTTCATTTCCTGTGTGGGCTTTGGCATCACTGTATAATCCGGCTGAAAAGGAATGTTAGGGTAGTGGTTTTTTACATCTGCAATGTCACTTCTTTGGGAAAGCATTTCAGCAACTGACTTTACAATCAGACTCTTGATGATTTCACTTTCATGCAAATTTCCAAAGTAAATATGATGTTCACCTCTATGAGCAAGCCCAGCAATTTTATCTGCTATCTTTTTCATCTCTTGGTGAAGCTGCTGTTCTCCGGCAGTAATGTCATTCGCCTCAACGATTGCTCTTGCATTCGGAATGAACTGTGACTTCCGAGCGTAGTCAGCACCCTCGGCTTCGACAAGGATTCCATCGCTGCCGTTGGCATCAAGGAAGAGGATACAGTGTGCGGTGTTGCCTTTCATATACATCAGATCTCTGTTCTCGATGATTTCGGGGCAGTCATCCAAGGGATGATCTCTCATCTGTTCGAACCTCTTACCGTAGAGGGGAATAACTTTCTCCACTTCAATCTTCATCGGTTCGTAGCTGTAAGCCTTGTGATTCAGTGGAGCATTGAATGTGATTTTCTTCATAGGCATCGCCATCCTTTCTTTTTAATAGTATCGGGGAAACAAAAAATGCCGAACCAATCGAGAATTTACTTCCCAATCAATTCGGCATAACGAACAAGAAACCGCCAGAAACTTTGTGAAAGTTTTTCTGGGTAAAAAAGAGCAGACTTCGGAATTTTTCTTCCAAATCTGCTCCGAGTTCTCTTGAAAATAAAAAAACGCCCGTTCAAGTCCCAAAAACACTCGAAAAAGGCCTTAGGTGATCCACGGTTTTGCGAATAAAATTTTAGTGTCCATATATGCAAAAAAGTCCGAAAAATCGGACTTTTTTGGCATGTGATCTTTTTCGTCACATATAGATGGAGCTTGTGACAGGATTCGAACCTGCGACCATGCGTTGTTTATAAAGCGACGTTTTATTCGTTTTAAAAAACGGGGACTTTACCCCGATTCTACGCCGCTTTCTTCGATTCTGCGGCGTGTTCCAGTTTGCCGATAAAGCGGTAGTAAATCTCCACCTGCTGAAATACCCTGCCGTCCTCCGCCACTTCCTTGTGATGCACCACGATTTTGTCAATCAATTCGTTCAGAATAGCGGCATCCAGCCGGTCGATGACCGTGTACTTCTTGATTAGATTCACAAACTTATCCGTTGCATCGCTATCTGCTTTCAGCTGTTCAATCCGCTGCCGCAGGTCGGGGAGTGCTTCCTTGATTTCCCTCTGCTCGGATTCGTACTGTGCCGACATCGCTTCATAGCGGCTTTCGGGAATTCTTCCCAGCACACTGTCCTCATACAGCTTACACAGAATCCGGTCTATCTCCTCGTATCGGCTCTGTTTTTTCGCATACTCGGCTTGCAGTTTCTTCGCTTCCTTTGCGGAATCCGTCTGAAATTTTTTCTCCAGAAACGCCTTGAACTGCCGCTTGTTATGGCGATAATTCCAAAGCACACTTCGCAGGTCAATCAGCACAAGATCGTACACTGTATCGTAGCGGATATAATGGGACGCACAGTATTCCTTGCCGTGGGTCTTGTACATCCAGCAGGAATAAGCCCCGTGATAAGTGCCATCCTTTCGCTTCTTCTGCGAATAGGTGAGGGCATGACCGCAGTCCGCACAGTACAGCAGCCCTGCGAACATCTGCACTTCGCCTGTCTTGGCAGGGCGGTGCTTTGCGTTCATGATCTTGTGTACCGTGTCCCACAGCTCCTGTGAAATGATAGGCTCATGACAGTTCTCCACCACAATCCAGTCCTCCCTCGGACATTTCACCACCTGTTTGCTTTTCATGGACTTCGCTCTCTGCTTGCCGTAGACCAGCCTGCCGAGGTAGACTTCATTGTTCAGAATCACACGGACGGATGTGACATGCCAGTCAAATTCTTTCCGCCAGTAGTCGGACTTGAAGTAATCGGGGTTATGCTGATTGAAGTAAGCAATGGGGTTCAGTACCTTCTCCGCACGGAAGATTTTTGCGATTTTGTTGTACCCGATGCCCTGTGCAGTCAGCCGAAAAATGCGTCTGACAACCTCTGCCGCAGGCTCGTCCACAATCAAGTGGTGACGGTCGTTGGGGTCAAGCTTGTAACCGAACGGCGGCTTGGAACCCATGAACTGCCCAGCCTTTGCTTTGGCTTTCTTTGCGGCTTTCGTTTTCTTGGAAACATCACGGGCGTACATCTCATTCATCACATTCCGCATGGGAAACATCAGATCGTCCTCATTGATCGTGGAATCGTAGTGATCATCCGCCGCAATGAACCGCACGTTCTGTTCCTTGAAATGCTCTACCTGCAATCCGACTTCGACATAATTTCGACCGAATCGGGACAGGTCTTTTACAATCACAAGGTTGATGTTTCCTGCGTGGATGTCATTGAGCATCCGCTGAAATGCGGGTCTGTTGAAGTTTGTACCGCTGTAGCCGTCATCACAGTAGAACTCATATTCCGTGATGCTGTGTGACTGACAGTACTGTTCCAATAAAATTTTCTGCGTTTCGATGGACACACTGCCGCCGAAGCTGCCGTCATCCACCGAGAGTCTGCAATATAATGCTGCGTGTTTCTGCATCATCATTCTCCTTTCGGGCAGCGGACACGCATAGCCTTGCACCAACAGTATACCACATCTGTCGGCACAAAGCCAGCTGAATTTGTCCGCCGCTTTCATCTTTGTGCAACCTCAATAAGAGGTAGATTAGATTTTGTTCATATCGCAGAAGTGTTCTTCCGCTGAACCATTTCCTCGAACTCATCTGTTACAGCACTGATTTCATCTCCCGTTTCCAGTCTGCGGAGCATGAGGTTGGAGAGCGATTTCGCAGCACTGGTCTGTCCCTCAAAGACAGACCACACACGGTATGTCACGCCGTTCAGATAGTGATCATGGTACTGCGCATCGCCCTGATTTTGACACAGTGACGGCTCGAGAGTGTAATCTCTTTTTCTGATTTTGATTCTTTCCATAGTCCTCCGGTTCTCCGAACAATGTCGGGTTGTATCTTGTTGTTCCTGTCAATCTGATATTCATTTTTAGATCGTCCTTTCCGTATTATTTTAGATAGGGTATCGGCGTTTGCGATACCCTTTGCTGAGTGGTGAAGGGACGTTTTATCCCCTCATCCCATGTGCATTCCCAACGCTTCTTTGCGTCGGATCTCCTCTGCCAGCACCTTGCTGTCGCTATGACGTTCAATGTCCTCATCCTCTGTCGGCTCATCCATTATCGAAGCCACATCTGCAATGCCAGCGACAAGATCAAAAGCATCGACTGCGAAATCACAACCCAACTGAGCATTTTCAATTGTGTTTTCTGCTTCCAATCTTCTAATTCTCTCCGCTGCAAGGAGAATTCCTCGCTCAGTTTCCCAGCCTGTGACTGTAATTCCTGTGTGGATGATTGCAACATCTGAATCGTTTCTTCCTGATGCTGTTCCAGATTTTTCAGCGTTTCTCGTTGGATTCTGATCTGTTGATTCACCAGATTTACCGAATCCTGTTTGGTCATCAGCTCGCCCTGTGACTTCAACAGTTCCTCCTGCACCTCGCAGGATCTTTTCATCAAACTGATCACCGCCGTCCAGTTTCGGTTGTCCACCGCCACCATAGGCATGGTTTCTTCCGCCGCCTGCAAGTCGGATTTGTTGCGTTCCATCAAGGCATTCACGTCTAATCTTGAACTCATACTCCATCATCTCCTTTGCAAATTTTTCTCCGTGCAATTTAGCACATCTGCATCTTCTTCCATTTGGACAAGTGTACGTGATATATTTTTGTGAGTCCTCCCACCTCACGCCGTAGCCCAACTGCTTCATCATAAACACAAATTGCTTACGGCTTTTCGCCTGCTTCATGACTTCCGTGATTGCATTCATCAGCTG
>JAZOBK010000185.1:0-2189 GCA_045595985.1 Oscillospiraceae bacterium | reverse complement strand
TTTTATAGAGCCCCCAGCCCGCCGCAGGCGGCCTGGAGGCTCTATAAAAACAACAAAAACAGTTGGAAATATGAACAGAAAATTAATTTGCGTGAATAGTTTCATTTTGACAAAGCCTTACGAATGTGGTATAATAGAATCAAAGAATCAGATGTCATTTTGCACATCAATATCCGACATAATTTGTGCATTCCTCCAAATTTTATAAAACCTGTCAGAAAACCGTCTCCTGAATTGTATTATAAGCAAAAGGTCTTGAGAAAGGTGGGATGGTTATGCTGACAATGATGGAAAGGAAAACGGGCAAAACAGTGGAAATCGGAAAGCAGCAGAAGATCATTATGACGGGCGTGACATATGCAGTCATTGATAAATACAAAGACATGGTGTACCGTGCCGCACTTACCGCAGTTGGCAATTATGCGGATGCAGAGGACATTATGCAGGATGTATTTTTCAAGTACTTTAAGTCGCAGCCGGAGTTCGAAAGTGACAGCCATGAGAAAGCATGGTTTTTAAGAGTGACGATAAACGAATCCAAAAACCTCATGCGTAGCTCTTGGCGTCGCAGACGAGCAGATACGGAACTGACTAAGTTTTCCGAACTTCCGGAACAAAACACAGAATCTCCGGTTCTTGAGGCTGTGCTTTCATTACCGGAGAAATACAGAATCGCAATTTATCTGTATTATTATGAAGGATACCAGATCCGAGAGATCGCCCGAATCACTTCACAAAGCGAAACGGCAGTTGCCCAACAGATGTCCAGAGGTAGGAAAAAGCTTCAAAAAAAATTGGGAGGTAGCAGATAATGAATATGCGTAAGGAAATACAGAATGCGTTTGATAATGTACACGCTCCCGATGAGCTTGTGGAACGCATGAAACAGGAATTGTATCAAAAAGACCTGCATGAAGATGTTGAAGAATACACATTTCAGGTCACAGAAGCACCACGCCGTCATATCTGGCGTTATATGGCATATATTGCCGCAGCACTTGCCCTTTGTATCGGATGCGGTGTGTCCGTCATGAATATGCGTGACAATCCGTTTAACCCGGCATCTCCTGTGGTTAACACCACGGAAGAAACAACGGAGACTACGGATGCTATGTCCCGTGAATATGCGGCGTTCCAAAGCAAGCAGCAGGAGAAAGAAATAATGCAGAGCGAGCAGATGAAATTAGATCAGGAAAAGCAACAGCGTGATTATCAGAAACGTCAGGAAGAATTAGCATCCGCTGAAAATGAAATAGCATTTCGTGAACGACAAATTTATCAGCAGTCATAAAATTTTTCCTTCTTGAATAATGCAGCAGAAAACGCTCATACTATCATCGACGGAGCAAAACTCAGCTCCGACGGTATACTCATGCTTGGAACTCCGCACATTCCGGCAAGGTATACCGGAACGTGCGGAGATAGGAGCGATGAATATGTACAATCAGAACAACCAGAATTCTCAGAACAAGAACAACCAGAACTCTGAGAATAAGAATCAGCAGAATTCTCAGAACAAGAACGAGAACAACTTCAACAACTAATTGGAGTTGGGAGATAGAAAAGTCCTGTCATCAAGACAGGACTTTTCTGCGTTACATATTTATGTTAATGCCCCGCTTTTTAGAAAAGCGGGGCATTGCTCATTTCTTATCAATCGATCTTTGTAAATCTGTCCACATCGCCCTTCTTGTCAAGGAACATGGATTTCGGACGAACCCAGACATCGGCTGTTTCGTCACTGCGGTAGATGACCATTTCTTCCATCGTTTCCGTGTGTTTCGCTACAGCAAGCACTGTGTAGACATTTCCTTTGAAATGACGGTAGCGTTCACCCTCGTGTACCTCACGGGGAGCAGGAATTTCCACTGGCTTCGGTTCTGACTGCTGATTCACAATATCATCATGCACCAGAATCATGGAAGAAAACGGTTCCATGTGCAGGAATACATTGCCGTTATCCACACGAACCGCATTGCCGTTTACCACATCTACAAGCATACCGTAATGCGTGCCGAACTGCATATCGAACGGCTGATCATCCAGATTCAGTGCCACATAAACCGTCTGTCCGTCCAGTTCCTTTGCAAAGAGAATTTGGCGGTTTCGGATCTGCAGCGTCTTGTAGCTGCCCGTGCGAAGTGCAGGGTATGCCCTGTAGATTCTGCCAAGCTTCACGATATGGCGAT
>JAZOBK010000184.1:0-5079 GCA_045595985.1 Oscillospiraceae bacterium | reverse complement strand
CGAGAATTTCATCGAAGAACTGGGGCAGCGTTTCAATATCCGTGAAATCGCCTTTGACCGTTGGGGTGCTGTGCAGATGTCGCAGAACCTTGAGGGGCTGGGTTTCACGATGGTGCAGTTCGGGCAGGGCTACAAGGATATGTCGCCGCCTACAAAAGAGCTGATGCGACTGACACTTAACAAGATGATTGCTCATGGCGGTCATCCGGTTCTGCGGTGGATGATGGACAACATTTTCATCAAGCGTGACCCTGCCGGAAATCTCAAGCCGGACAAGGAAAAATCCACGGAGAAGATCGACGGTGCGGTTGCCCTGATTATGGCTCTTGATCGTGCGGTGAGGTGTGGTGCTGGGGATTCGGGGGCGAGTATTTATGATGAGAGGGAGATGTTGGTGTTGTAATCAACATATATAGCAGAATTCATCGCAATAAGCCGCCATGGAAATAGCACTCATATATTCGTTCATCCATCCAATATATTTCTTCATATCCTTGAAACCAATTAAATTTTCCTGACACTTTAGAACGATATGTAAATTCACCTGCTTGGTAATATTCAGGTCCACGGTACGGCATATTATGGTCTGCTTTTTTTAGTGCTTCTTTTAGAAAGTTCCCACTGAATTTATCACTAAGCACTCTGCCCATATAATTCATTGCATAAACTGCAATTCCATTTTTCCAGATTGCTTCTTCTCCGGCGAACTGTTCACTGCCAACATAGGTATCATGGTAGACAAATTCGCCTTTCTCATATCTGTAGTCATGAGAGTCAAGTCTGGTAGAATCCGTTTCATTCATTAATGCGGCGTAGGTATTGACATTAGCTTCTAATCTAAAATCAATGATTTCATTCACATTGCTCAACTCAGATGATATAGGTTTCACTGAACATTGCTGATCCTTGACAAGATAATCCACAGTAACATTCAGCATGTTACTGATTTGAATCAGATTTGCAATATCAGGGTAAGACTGACCTGCTTCCCATTTTGCTACTGCTTGCCTTGATACGTTGAGTCTCTCTGCAAATTCTTCTTGGGTAAAGCCTTTGCTTTTTCTTAATAGCTGTAATTTTTCAGAAAAGATCATATTTATCACCTCACCAACAATGATAGCATATTGGATGTGTTTTTACCAGAAATCGATGGTTGCTTTTTTGTTACCTGTAATATACAAATTCGGATTTTCCGAGGTAAAGTACCTCTATTGGTTATGATAATTATACCATACTACACCGAAAAATTCAATCCTGAAAGGAGTCGATTCCCATGAGCATTTTCAAAGGACTTTTCAAAAGCCGAGATAAGCCTCAAAACAGCTACGACAGCCCCAGCTATACCTACTTCTTCGGCAGAAGCACAGCCGGAAAGAGCGTCAATGACCGCACGGCAATGCAGCAGATTGCCGTTTATGCCTGCGTGAGGGTGCTGTCCGAAGCTATCGCACAGCTGCCGCTGCACGTCTATGAATACACGGATAAGGGAAAAGAGCGAGTGCCGAAGCACCCGCTATATTTTTTGCTGCATGACCAGCCGAACCCCGAAATGACATCGTTTGTGTTCCGAGAAACGCTGATGGCACACCTGCTTATCTACGGCAACGCCTATGCACAAATCATCCGCAACGGTCGTGGTGAGGTCATGGGGCTGTATCCGCTGATGCCGGATAAAATCAAGGCTGACCGTGATGAGCGCAACAGACTCATTTACAAATACAGCCGCTATGATGAGCAGAACCCGAACTTCCGTGAGCAAGGCGAAATCATTCTTCCTGCGGAACAGGTTCTCCATATTCCGGGACTTGGATTTGACGGTCTGGTTGGCTATTCTCCAATTGCCATGGCGAAAAATGCAATCGGTCTTGCCGTTGCCTGCGATGAATACGGTGCGTCATTCTTTGCCAATGGTGCATCGCCGTCAGCTGTGCTGGAGCATCCGGGTGTTATCAAAAATCCGGAGCGTGTCCGTGAGGCATGGCACAGAGCATACGGCAGCGGAAATGCCCATAAGACGGCAATTCTCGAAGAAGGCATGAAGTACACACCGATTTCCATTCCCAATAATGAAGCACAGTTTTTGGAGACGAGGAAGTTTCAGATTGAGGAGATCGCAAGGCTGTACCGTGTGCCGCTGCACATGATTGGTGACCTTGACCACGCCACATTCAGTAATATCGAGCAGATGTCGCTGGAATTCGTGATGTACACCTTGAGTCCGTGGCTGTCCCGATGGGAACAGGCTATGATGAAGTCTCTGCTCTCTGATTCAGAAAAGGGGAAATATTTCATTAAGTTCAATGTGGAAGGACTGCTCCGTGGCGATTATGCAAGCAGAATGTCCGGCTATGCAACCGCAAGACAGAACGGCTGGATGTCGGCAAATGATATTCGTGAGCTGGAGGATATGAATATGATTCCCGAAGAAGAAGGCGGTAATTTGTATCTGGTCAACGGCTCATTTACTAAACTGGCAGATGCGGGTGCATTTGCAGAAAAGGAGGCTACAACCAATGGATAAGAAATTCTGGAACTGGGTGAGAAATGAGGATACTGGTGAAACGGAGCTTGTTTTCAACGGTGCAATTTCGGAGGATACCTGGTTCGGTGACGAGATTACACCTGCCATGTTCCGAAATGAACTCTCGAAGGTAAGCGGTAACCTCACGGTCTGGCTGAACAGTCCCGGTGGTGATGTCTTTGCGGCATCGCAAATTTACACCATGCTGAAGAATCACAAGGGCAAGGTTACGGTGAAGATTGACGGTATTGCGGCAAGTGCCGCTTCTGTGGTTGCAATGGCTGGTGATGAAACGCTGATTGCACCGACAGGAATGCTGATGATTCATAATCCTGCCACTGCCGCTTTCGGCAATAAGGAAGCAATGCAGAAAGCAATCGAGCTGCTTGACGAGGTAAAGGAGTCCATCATCAATGCCTACGAAACCAAGAGCCACATCAGCCGTGCAAAAATCGCCAAGATGATGGATGAGGAAACATGGCTGAATGCAAAAAAGGCACAATCTCTCGGACTGGTGGACGGTATTCTCTTTGCTGAAAAGAAATGCCCTGAACCCGAAGAACCGAATGAAAACGATGAAACCGAAGAAAAACACGAAAAGGACGAGCTTAACGCAATGTCCTATTCGCACACAACAACTATGCAGAGCCTTATGAAAAAGGTATCGGCAGAACATAAAGGTACACCGGTGGAACAGCTGATGAGTCGGCTGAATCTGCTGAAATATTAAGGAGGTTGATATTATGACTATTCAGGAATTGAGAGAAAAGAGAGCGAAGGCATGGGATACTGCCCGTGATTTCCTTGACAGCAAGCGTCAGGCAGATGGTACGCTTTCCGAGGAGGACAGTAAGACTTATGATGCGATGGAGGCAACCATTGTCAATCTGGGCAAGGAAATTCAGCGTATGGAGCACCATGCGGAAATTGAAGCAGAGATGGCAAAGGCAACGACCAGCCCAATTCTCACCACACCGACCGCACAGAGCATGACACCCGAAAAGGCTGGTACGGCATCGGCAGAGTACAATGTGGCTTTCTGGAATTCCATCCGCAATCGCAGCTTTGTGGATATACGCAACGACCTGCAGATTGGTACGGACTCTGAGGGCGGCTACCTTGTGCCGGATGAGTTTGAGCGTAAGCTGATTGAAGCACTGCAGGAGGAGAACATCTTCCGTCAGATGGCAACAGTTATCAAGACTTCTTCCGGTGACCGTAAAATTCCGATTGTGACGGCAAAGGGTGAAGCGGTCTGGATGGACGAGGAGGAACAGTATACCCTCTCCGATGATGCATTCGGTCAGGCATCCCTTTCCGCCTATAAGCTGGGTACAGCTATTAAGATTTCCGAGGAGCTTCTGGGTGACAGTGTATTCGACCTTCCGTCCTATATCGCCCGTGAGTTTGCCCGCCGTATCGGTGCAAAGGAAGAAGAAGCATTTTTCATTGGTGATGGCAAGGGCAAGCCGACCGGTATCTTCAATGCAACAGGTGGTGCACAGGACGGTGCGACAACGGCAGGTGCATCCATTACCTTTGATGATGTAATGGAGCTTTTCTACTCCCTCCGCAGTCCTTATCGCAAGAAGGCAGTGTGGGTGCTGAATGATTCTACGGTCAAGGCACTCCGCAAGCTGAAGGACAGCACAGGCAACTACATCTGGCAGCCCTCCGTGACAGCTGGTGTGCCGGATACGATTCTCAATCGTCCGTATAAGACTTCCAGCTATGTGCCTGAAATCGGTGCAGGCAAGAAGTGCATGGCGTTCGGTGATTTCAGCTACTATTGGGTGGCAGACCGTTCCGGCAGAACATTCAAGCGTCTGAATGAGCTGTTTGCCATGACCGGACAGGTCGGTTTCCTTGCGTCCCAGCGTGTGGACGGCAGACTGATTCTTCCCGAAGCGGTTAAGACGCTCACCATCAAGAAGGCAACATGATGACGCTGGCAGAGGTAAAGAACTATCTGCGTGTCGATTATGAGGAGGATGATGCACTTATCCTCTCGCTGATGGACACAGCTAAAAAGCTGGTCAAGGATGTCGGCAGAATGGATGAACAGGCATTTACGGTCAATGAGGAAACCACTCGGCAGGCTATGCTGTATACCATTTCATATCTCTATGAGAACCGTAACAATGCTGACTTCCACAAGCTGACTCTGACCTTGCGTTCGCTGTTGTTTGCACAAAGAGAAGGAGTGATTTAATGGAAATCGGAAAACTAAACCAAAGAATTACCTTTCTTGAGCATTACACGAAGGTGGATGAAATCGGTAATCACGAAACCCGATGGGATGAAGCATTCTCCTGTTGGGCTTCTGTTCTGCCGAAATCTTCAACGGAAACTACAGAGGCAGGTGTAACAAAGGAAGTGCTGTTTTTGGAATTTACTGTGCGACAAACAGCTGATACCATGCGTATTAATCCGACCACACATCGTATTCTGTTTCGTGGCATTTCCTACAATATTGACAGTATACAGCCGAATTTTCAGTCGCTGGACTATATGAAGATTACGGCAGGTACACGAAAGGCAGGCGGTGACGATGACAT
>JAZOBK010000183.1:0-11638 GCA_045595985.1 Oscillospiraceae bacterium | reverse complement strand
TGGTGCACCATGCAGAACAGAAGGGTGAGGAAATTGACGCACCCTCCATGGCGGCAAGTCTGCAGCGGACAGTTGCAGAAATCCTGACGGAGAAAACGCTGCTTGCGGCAAAGCAGACAGGATACACGACGATTGCAATGGCGGGCGGCGTTTCGGCAAATTCGGGACTGCGGCAGAGCATGGAGCAGATGTGCCAAAAGCACGGCTACAAGCTGTTTATGCCGCCGCTTTCACTGTGCGGTGACAATGCGGCGATGATCGCCTGTCAGGGTTCTTACAACTTCCTTGCCGGCATCCGTGCGGACGAAAGTCTGAATGCGTATGCATCGGGTACGGCGATCGGGGAGATGAAACAAAATGTATAAGCAAACGCGGGTGCACTTTCGTGCAGCAGCGGGTGCATTATTCCTCGGGCCCGGCGATAACACACTGGCTGAATAATTCTGAATACCGCAGATTCTCTTTCGGGATCACCACAAATCCCGCACGCATTGCCACAGAAAATTCATGCTCGCCCGACTTCACGGTTTCGCCGTTGTGGGCGAGGATTTTTTCAGCAATCTCCTGTGCATCCTCCTGTTTCTCAAAATCCGTAATCAGGATGAACTCGTCACCGCCGATGCGGATGGGGAGCATCGTTTCGTCCGATGCATCGTCGATACGACGCAGACATTCCGCAATGGCAATGTCCCCCGCCGCTGAGCCGTAGATATGATTGATCTCCATCAGACGCACCATATCAAAACATACCACATACTTTTCGCTGTGCTCCCTGATAAAATCGTAGAGATGCGACACATCAAACATTTTCTTGCTGTACATAATATCCGTCCCTTCCCCGTCCGTGATGCTGATCGTCTCACCGAGCTTCGGAAAAATCTCGGAAAACCGCCTGTTTCTGCGGAACTTGGATGGAGAAACACCCCATAGCCGTTCGAAAGCTCGGGTGAACACCTCGTGGGAATTGTAGCCGTATTTCAGGGCAATGTCCAGCACGGAGGTATCTGTTTCGAGCAGATCCTTTGCAGCAACCGTAAGCCTTCTTCTGGAGATATAGTCGCTGATGCCGATGTGGAACGCACAGCGGAACATCTTTTGCAGATTTGAGAGCGAATAGCCGCACTTTTTTGCACACAGCTCCGGTGTCAGTTCCTGCGTCAGGTTTTCTTCGATGAATTCAAGTGCCACGGACAGAATTGTAAATTTGTTCATAGGATCACCATTTTCGAATAACGTTATCTTATATATATATCATACCACAGCATGAAAAATAAATCTTGATGTTTTGCGGACAGTTTTATGAAAAAAGGGCCTGCCGATGACAAGCCCTCTGTTTTTTATTGCTTTGCATCCCTGTCACGAATCACATTGTAACGAATCTTGCCGCTGATGGTCTTGGGAAGTTCCTCCACAAATTCCACAATTCTGGGACGCTTATATGCCGCAGTACGCTCCTTGACAAACTCCTGCAGCTCCTTTGCAAGCTCCTCGGACGGTTCCAATCCTGACTGCAGAACAACCGTTGCCTTGATCAGATTGCCTCTCTCAACGTCGGGAACACCTGTCACGGCACATTCCACGACCGCAGGATGCTGAATCAGGGTGCTCTCCACCTCGAACGGCCCGATCCTGTAGCCGCTGGACTTGATGACGTCATCCAAACGGCTGACATAGAAGAAATACCCCTCCTCATCACAAAAGGCAATGTCACCTGTATGGAACAGACCATCCTTCCAGCTTCTTGCATTGGCTTCATCGTTGTTCTCATAGCCAAGGCAGAGCCCCTCGGGAATCCGATCCACTGCATCAATGACGATCTCACCCGTTTCGCCCACGGGAACATCATTTCCCTGTGCATCCACAAGACGGATGTTGTACAGCGGTGACGGCTTGCCCATGGAACCTCTTTTCGGCTTTCCGCCTGCGAAATTTGCAAGAAGAAGCGTAGTTTCGGTCTGACCGTAGCCCTCCATGATCTCCAGTCCCGTGCAGTCATGGAACAGACGGATGATCTCCTCCTGCAGTGCCTCGCCCGCTGTGCAGACATGGCGAACACTTGCAAATGCCTCCTTGCGGATGCCCGTTTTCGCCATCAGGCGATAGAGCGTGGGCGGTGCACAGAAAGTGGTGACCTTAAACTTTTCCAGCACATTCATCATCTTTGCAGCATCAAAGCGATCATAATCATATGCCATGACGGCACTTCCGCCAAGCCACTGACCGTAAAGCTTACCCCACGATGCCTTTGCCCAGCCGGTATCCGCAACCGTCAGATGCAGACCGTCATCCTGCACGCAATGCCAGTATACCGCCGTCACAATATGTGCCAGAGGATAGGCATGGTTGTGTATGACCGCCTTGGGATAGCCCGTTGTTCCGGAGGTGAAATACAGGATCAATGCTTCATTCACTCTCGTTTCCAGTCGTGCAAACTCCTCGGACTCCTCGGCGATCAGCTTGTCCAGCATACGGAATCCGCCGTGATCACGCCGTACAGTGAAAAGGTTTGTCAGTCCCGGTGCCTGCTTGGAAGCGTCCAGCACCTTGTTGCAAAGTCCATCATCATCCGCACAGACAATGGTACGGATATCCGCAATATTGGAACGATACACAATGTCGCCCGTGGTCAGCATATGGCTTGCGGGAATTGCCACTGCACCGATCTTGTGCAAAGCAATGAGCACATACCAGTACTCAAAATGCCGCTTGAGCATGAGCATCACGCGGTCACCCTTCCGGACGCCCTGTTTCACCAGATAATTGGCTGTCTGCGAGGACAGACGGCTGATTTCTCCAAAATTCAGAGTCTTCTCGTTCCCCTCGTCATCACACCAGACAAGTGCACGCTTTTCGGGTTCTTCCGCTGCAATCGCATCCACCACATCATACGCAAAGTTGAAATTCTCAGGATAGTCCAGCGAAAAGCTGGTGAACTGTCCGTTTTCATCAAATTGAGCTTTGCTGAATTTCTGATACAGTGCTTTCATATTTTAAACTCCTAAATTCTTGATTTGGATGATAATTCCCCCATCCCGAGAAACTTGGGATGGGAGAACAGGAATTTTTATACATTTGCTTCATGATAAATGCCGAACTTGCGGAACCGCTGATACCGCTGTTCCAACAGTTCGTCTTCGGACAGTGCACAGAGAGAATCCAGTTCACGGACAAGTGCATTTTTCAGATTTCTGCACATTTTAGGGAAATGGTCGAAGTCCTCGGGAATGATCTCCTCGGCAACGCCGAATTCCTTCATATCCTCGGCGGTAATGTGCAGACAATCCGCTGCGTCCGCCACTCTGCCGGAATCCTTCCAGAGGATGCTTGCACAGCCCTCGGGAGAAATAACGGAATATACAGCATTTTCCAGAATCAGCACTCTGTCTGCGGACGCCAGTGCCAATGCACCGCCGCTGCCGCCTTCACCAATGACAACGGAAATTACGGGAGTTTTCAGTCCCAGCATTTCCATGATATTTTCTGCAATCGCCTGACCCTGTCCGCGTTCCTCCGCATCCGCACCGCAGTACGCACCGAGCGTATCCACAAAACAGATCACGGGACGATGGAACTTCTCCGCCTGCTTCATCAGACGAAGTGCCTTGCGGTAGCCCTCGGGCTTGGGACAGCCGAAATTGCGTGCAATACGGCTCTGTAGGTCAGTACCCTTTTCCATTGCAATGAAAGTGACGGGACGCTTGCCGATATAGGCAATACCGGCCATGATGGCAAGATCCTCGCCGAAACGGCGGTCGCCGTGCAGTTCAAGCGGAAATTCAAAGATCTCCTTCACATATGCACCGCCCGTCGGTCTGCCATTCTGTCTGGCAGTTTTGAGCTTTTCGTAGGAATCCATAGCGACTCGCCTCCTTATCTCTTATGAATGTGCAGGATCTCTGCAAGGGTATCACGCAGCTGATTTCTGGGGATAATGGCATCGACAAAGCCATGCTCCATCAGGAATTCGGCACTCTGGAAATTGTCGGGCAGCTTGCTCTTGGTGGTCTGTTCCACCACTCGTCTGCCTGCAAAGCCAACCAGTGCACCCGGCTCTGCAAGAATGATGTCGCCCTGCATTGCAAAGCTTGCGGTAACGCCGCCCGTTGTGGGATCGGTCAGTACCGTCACATACAGAAGTCCTGCATTACTGTGCACCTTGACAGCGGCACTTACCTTTGCCATCTGCATCAGGGAAATGACGCCCTCCTGCATTCTTGCTCCACCCGATGCGGTGAAGCCTACAACGGGGAGTCGGTGTTCGGTTGCATATTCAAACAGACGTGTGATCTTCTCACCTACAACCGAACCCATACTTGCCATGATGAACTTCGGTTCCATCACAAATGTCGCAAAGCGAATGCCTGCGATGGTGGCAATGCCGCAGATCACAGCATCCTCCTCACCCGTAGTTTCTCTTGCCTTATCCAGCTTCTGCTGGTAGCTCGGAAAATGGAGAAAATCCCTGCTGGTCAGCCCCGTGAACAGCTCATGGAAGCTGTTCTTGTCAAACAGCAGCTTGACACGATCTCTCGCACCAATACGGTAATGGAACCCGCAGGAGGAACAGATATAGCTGCTCTTCTGCAGATCATATGCGGTTTCTTCGTGACTGCATTTCTTGCAGGTCACGGTCTGCACCTCAGCCCGATTGAGCTTGTCGTGCAGAAAATCCTGAATAAAACTCATATCATGCCTCCGCTGTCGGTGCAACGATCGCAAAAGAAAAATCTGCGGAAACAGCAAGCTTGCCGTTCACATAGCCCTTTCCTGTGCAGAAATAGAATGCACCCTTGGATCTGGTGATTTCACATTCGGTTTCAAATATATCTCCGGGCTTGACGGGATTTCTGAACTTCACCTTGTCAAGACCTGTGAAATACGGTGTGCAGCCCTTGCACTGCTCTGCAAGCAGAACGCAGGCGGACTGTGCAAGGATCTCGCACAGGATCACACCGGGAACAACGGGATTTCCGGGGAAGTGTCCCTTGAGGAAAAATTCATCGCCTGTAATATGGAGCTTGCCGTGTGCCTTGCCGTCAACCGCCTCTGCTTCATCGAGCAGGAGCATATTGTCACGGTGGGGCAGGATCTGCATAATTTCTTCCTTCAGCATCTGCAAAGCCCCCTTAAACCTTCTTGAATGCAATGACTGCATTGTGACCGCCGAAGCCCAGATTGGAGGACAGTGCCAGTTCCAGTTCTGTCTTGACAGCAGTATTGGGTGTATAATCCAGATCGCACTCGGGATCTGCTTCCTTGTAATTGATCGTCGGCGGAACAGTATCCGCATTCAGTGCCAGAATTGCAGCGATTGCCTCAACGGCACCCGTTGCACCCAGCATATGACCTGTCATGGACTTGGTGGAGCTGATGTGCAGCTTCTTTGCAAAATCCTCACCAAATGCCTTCTTCATGGCAGCCGTTTCGGTCTTGTCATTGAGCGGTGTGCTCGTACCATGAGCATTGACATAGATCTTTTCGGGAGCTACGCCGCATTCTGCATAGGCGTCCCTGAATGCCTTTGCCGTGTAAGTTGCCTCGGGATCGGGAGCAGTAACATGGTGAGCGTCGCACGTAGAGCCATAGCCGCAGACTTCCGCCAGAATGACTGCACCACGCTGCACAGCGTGCTCATATTCCTCCAGAACGAGAACGCCGGCACCCTCCGCCATAACAAAGCCGCTTCTTCTCTTATCAAACGGCACACAGGCTTCATCCTTATTATCGGAAGCTGTCAGTGCCTGACAATTGCCAAAGCCTGCCATGCACAGTGCATTGATGGCTGCTTCCGAGCCGCCGCAGATCATCGCATCCGCATAGCCGTGCAGGATGGTACGGTAGCCCTCGCCGATTGCAGTGGTACCGGTTGCACAGGCAGTGGAAACTGCTGTACAGGGGCCATTCGCCTTGAACATGATCGCCAGATTGCCGGCAGCAATATTACAGATCATCTTCGGTACAAACTGGGGAGAAACCTTTCTGACACCCTTCTCCAGCAGGTTCATGTGTTCACCGCAGAGTGTTTCAATGCCGCCGACGCCGCTTCCGAAGCACACGCCCAGCCGGTCGCTCTCTACAGTTCCCTGTACGCCGCTCTGTGCCATTGCCTCATTTGCAGCAACCATTGCATACTGCGTGAACAGGTCGGTTTTTCTTGCAGTCTGCTTGCCAAGCAATGCAGCTGCGTCAAAACCCTTGACTTCACCCGCCATGGTAAACTTGGACTCGGAAACGTCGAAACGTGTTACCCTGTCGATACCGTTCTTGCCGGCAAACAGTGCTTCCTTGAAATCCGCAACATTGTTGCCGATGGGAGTCACTGCACCCATGCCGGTGATTACTACTCTTCTCATCTGTTCATTCCTCCTACATTGCCATTCCGCCGTCAATGCGGATTACCTCACCCGTGATGTAATCGGATGCAGGGGACGCCAGAAACAGTGCCAGACCTGCAACCTCCTCGGGCTTTCCAAAACGATTTGCGGGAATTGCCTTCAGCAGCTCCTCATTGCCCTGAAAACTTGTTGTCATGCTTGTCATAATGAAGCCCGGTGCAATGGCATTGCAGCAGATTCCTCTTGCTGCCAGCTCCTTTGCGGTGGACTTTGTCAGACCGATGATGCCCGCCTTGGATGCGGAATAATTCGCCTGTCCCGCATTGCCGAACAGTCCGGATACGGAGCTGATGTTGATGATCTTGCCATACTTTTTCTTCATCATCTGACGATAGAAATTCTTTGTCATATAGAATGCACCCTTGAGGTTGACGTCGACAACTGCGTCGAAATCAGCCTCGGACATACGCAGGATCAGGTTATCTCTCGTAATACCGGCGTTATTGACCAAAATATCCACGCCGCCGAAATCCTTCAGGATTGCCTGACAGGTTTCTGCAACAGCTGCACTGTCAGCGACATTGCACTGATAGGTTCTGACAGTTACGCCCAGTGCTGCAAGCTCATCTGCCGCAGCCTGTGCCTTCTCCGGTGCACAAACATCTACAATTGCAATGTCCGCACCGTTTTCTGCAAACTTTCTACAAATTTCCTTACCAATGCCCTGTGAACCGCCGGTCACAACGGCTGTTTTCCCTTTCAGCATAGCTGTTCATTCCTCTCTTGAATCGTAATTATGGTATATCGTTGTTTATTTCAGTGCTTCCAGAGTTTGCTGCAGTCCCTCTGCGTTTTCCACGCAGAAGCACTTTGCTTCCGGCAAAATCTGGGAAACGAGCTTCTGCAGGGTATTGCCTGCACCGCACTCGATGAATGTATCAAAGCCCTCTGCCGCCATATTGCGGATGAGCTGTGTCCACTTTACGGGATTGTTGATCTGACTGCACATCAGTGCCTTGGGATCGCCCTCATAGGGCTGTGATGTGTAGTTTGAATACACGGGGATTTCCGGCAGCTTCACCTCAAAATCTGCCAGTGCTTCTGCAAACGGTGCAACCGCCGGAGTCATATACGGGGAATGGAATGCACCGCTGACTGCAAGCGGAACGGCTCTGCCCTTGACTGCCTTGACATCGGCACTGAGTGCCGCAAGCTGTTCCTTGTCACCGGAAACGACCAGCTGCATGGGAGAATTGTAATTCACCGGATACACCTTGTCGTACTTGGAAGCAAGCTCCTCCGCCTGTTCACTGGGGATTCTTACAATTGCCGCCATGGATGCGATCTCCGCATCGGAAGCCGCCGCCATGCACAAGCCACGCCTTGCAGCAATGCGGAATCCGTCCTCGGGGGAATACGCACCTGCAAACGCCAGTGCGGGGATCTCACCAAGGGAGAAGCCTGCCACTGCATCCGCAGCAATGCCGTTCTCACGCAGTGCCATTGCTGCTGCAAGGTCTGCCAGATACAGGCAGGGCTGGGTATTTTCGGTCTGCTTGAGTGCAGCACCATCACCGGTGAAGCACTGCTCCAGTGTACCGGGACGAAGCTGTTCCGCAGCCTCGTACAATGCCTTGACAGCCGGAACGGACGCATAGAAATCCTGTCCCATGCCAACGTGCTGTGCACCCTGTCCGGAAAATACAAATGCTATTTTACCCATGCCGCTGCTCCTTTCAGGCAGTTCTCTGCCTCCTGCATGATTTCATTGATGATCTCCTCGCAGGTCTGTTCCTTCTTGACCATACCGGAGATCTGTCCGGCGAGGACGCTGCCCTGCTTGACATCACCCTCGACCGCTGCCATACGCAGTGCACCTGCACCGAGCATTGCCACGCTCTCCGCAGTTGCCTCGGGAGCATATTCTTCCTTGATGAAGTTACGGGTGAAATTGTTCTTGATACCACGGCAGGTATTGCCGCCAAAGCGTCTGCCTGTTACCTGTGTGGAAATATCCTTCGCACCCAGAACCATATCCTTATAATTCTGGTGCACACCGCATTCCTTTGCAACGAGGAATCGGGTTCCCATCTGTACGCCGCAGGCACCCAGCATAATGGCAGCCGCAATGCCTCTGCCGTCACCGATACCGCCTGCTGCCAGCACGGGAATTTCCACTGCATCCACAACCTGCGGCACAAGTGCCATGGTTGTCAACTCACCGATATGACCGCCGGATTCCTGTCCTTCGGCGATCACGGCAAATGCACCTGCACGCTCTGCCTGCTTTGCCATCGTTGCGGACGCAACAACGGGGATTACCTTGATGCCTGCTTCATTCCACATCGGCATATACTTGACTGCACTGCCTGCACCTGTGGTAACAACAGCGGGCTTTTCTTCTGCACAAACCTGTGCACATTCGTCCGCAAAGGGACTCATAAGCATTATATTTACACCAAAGGGCTTATCGGTAAGTCCCTTTGCGATGATAATCTGTTCTCTTAAATATTCTGCGTTTGCATTCATAGCGGAAATAATGCCCAGACCGCCGGCGTTGGAGACCGCTGCGGCAAGCTTGCCGTCAGCGATCCATGCCATACCGCCCTGAAATACAGGGTACTGAATGCCGAGAATTTCACAAATCGGCGACTGCATCATTGATTAAGCCTCTACAAGCTTCTCTACAGCTTCAGTCAGCTTGCCAACAGTGCTCAGCTCAGGAGACATTTCCAGAGTGATGCCGAACTCGTCTTCCAGATCCATTGCCATCTCTGTCATATCCAGAGAATCAATGCCCAGATCGGAGAACTTTGTGTCAGCAGTGATCTCAGCTGCATCTGTGTCTGTAGCTTCTGCCAGCATTTCGATAATTTTTTCCTGTACCATTGTTTTTACTCCTTTTTTATGATATAATGTAGTCAGGCTCTGCCCTGTTTACAGTTCAGAGTGCTTCTGTATGTGAACCGGATCGCTCCGGCATTCACCAAAATGAAAATTACCATTCTATCAGGCAGGCTGCGTCGGCAAGACCGCCGCCGAATGCACAGAGAATGATTTTGTCGCCCCTTTTGAGCTTTCCGCTTTTTGCCAGCTCATCGAGAGCAATCGGAATGGACGCACTGGAGGTGTTGCCGTACTTTTCGATGTTGACAACCATTTTCTCCTCCGGCATACGCAGTCTCTTGCGAGCAAAGTCCACGATACGCTTGTTTGCCTGATGCGGAATGACAAATGCAATATCCTCCATTGTCAGGCTGTTGCGTTCAAGCAGGATATTCACATCATCGCAAAGGGAAGTAACTGCATACTGGAATGTTTCCTGTCCCTGCATATGGATGTAGGGGGAATCCTGCTCCGCTTTAAAGAACGGTGAACAGCCCAGACCATGCGGAATCTTGATGACATCATCGCCGCCCTTGACATTGCACACTGCGTCAAGGTAGCCGTCGCCCTTTTCCAGCACTGCTGCACCCGCACCGTCACCGAAGATCACGCAGGTGCCGCGATCCGCCCAGTCGAGAATACCGCTGATGCGTTCACAGCCCACTACCAGAATCTTCTTGTAGTTACGCAGTGCAAAATAGGCAGCCGCTGTTTCCAGCAGGAAAATAAATGCGGAGCACGCTGCATTGATTTCCAACGCAGGGCAAGTCGCCCCAAGCTTGTGCTGAATCATACACGCCATGGACGGGGAAACCGTTTCGCCGCTGACGGTTGCCGCCAGAATGAGGTCAATATCCTCTGCCTTGCAGCCGCAGTCATTCAGTGCTGCCAGTACAGCCTCATAACCCATATCGGAGGTAAACTCCGTTTCGGAAACGCGGCGTTCCTTAATGCCGACTCTTTTGGTGATCCACTCATCGTTGGTTTCCACGATTTGTGCGAGATCGTCGTTAGTTACAACTTTGGACGGCACATACATACCTGTGCCAATGATTCTGAAACTCATTCTGTTTCCTCCTGATGATTCGCACGCCTTTCGGCGTTCTCAAAATTCCTTACGCAAGCATTACGATAATTAGTAACACTTCAAAGTTATTTTGTTACAAAAATGTTGCACAAATTTTACTTTTCGAATTTGTGCAATAATACATATTTATATTTGTAACATTTTTGAAAAAAACGATACTAACTTTATGAACAAAGGGAGAAGGTGTATTCATGAACCGTGAATTTGAATCCTTATACAAAGAATACTTTCCCCGAATCTATGCATTTCTGTACAAGCTGACCGAGCAGCGTGACCTTGCAGAAGAACTGACGCAGGAAACCTTTTATCAGGCGTTTGTTTCGTTCCACCGTTTCCGCGGTGACAGCGATGTATTCACATGGCTTGCGTCAATTGCCAAGCATACTTATTATCGGTATCTGCGAAAGAACAAATACCATATTGATTCCATCAGTACGGAGCAGATCGCAGATATATATTTTGGTGAGCAGTCAGAAAGGCTGGAAGAAGCAGTGGAAAGACAGCTGCAGCTGGAGAGTATCCGAAAGACGCTCAAAGACCTTCCGGATAAATACCGTGATGTCACGATTCTCAGGATCTATGCAGACATGAGCTTTGCACAAATCGGTAATGCACTGCAAATCAGTGAGAATTCCGCAAGAGTGATCTATCATCGGGCGAAGAAATTGATGTTGGAGGCGATTCAAAATGAACATGACGTGTGAGATCGTAAAGGATCTTGTCGAATTATATCAGGAAAAAATTGTCAGCAAGGAAAGTGCGGAGGCGATCCGCACCCATCTGAAAGGCTGTCCGGAATGCCGCAGGTATTACCATGATTACAATGTTGCACGGAATACCGAAATGGCTGTCTGCAGTCCTGCTGCAATGGGCGGCAGTATGTCCGGCACACAGGCAAGGCTGTACGAACAGCTTTCCCGCAAGCTCCGCCGCAGACGTTTTCTGCAGATCGCAGGAACAAGTGCCGCCATCGGAGCAGGCTCCATTATGCTGGCGGTGGGCATTCTTCTGACGTGCAAATTCAATGCGGATTCGTTGATGAAGCAGTAATTCCAACGAATCCCTGCAACTCCTATGAACAAAGGAGTTACAGGGAACGGCTGTTATACTAATTCCCATTCAACCGATTGATAAGATCAATACGTTGATAGCCGCCGCAGGCGGATATTCTTAAACCAAGTCCAAAATCCGGCTGAAACATATATGTTCATACAACAAAAAGGTGCGTCCAATCATATGGCCGCACCTTTTATTGTTCCCCTTACTGTCCCACTTCAATCCACGCTCCCTGGGCAGGGAGCGACTGATGTCCAGCCCTCACGAGCTGCCC
>JAZOBK010000182.1:0-4075 GCA_045595985.1 Oscillospiraceae bacterium | reverse complement strand
GTCATAGGAAACCGTACCCTCGTTGTGCACGTGCTTGTACGCCATAGGCGGCATATAATCCACAAACTTTTCCTGATAGAACGTGTTGTAATCATCATCCGTCAGCTCCGAGCGGTTCTTTCTCCAGAGGGGCACCATGCTGTTGAGGGTGTCAAGTGTGAACTCGGTATCGAACTCGTCGTCCGTACCATCCTTGAGCACCTGATGGGGCATCTCCATTTTAATGGGGAAGCGGATGTAGTCGGAGTATCTCTTGACAAGTGCCGCAATGCGATACTTTTCGAGGAATTCGCTGTAGTTCTCCTCCTCGGAATCGTCCATGATCTCCAGAACGATCATCGTGCCGTGGGTTGCCTTGTCGCACTTGTGGATGGTGTAGCCCTCCACGCCCTCGGATGTCCACTGATACGCCTCATCCTGTCCGAACGCCTTGGAATACACCGTCACACGCTTTGCCACCATGAATGCGGAATAGAAGCCCACGCCGAACTGACCGATGATCTGCTGGTCATCGCCGAGCTGATTGTCCGTCTTGAATTTGAGAGAACCACTGCTTGCGATCGTTCCCAGATTGTTTTCCAGTTCCTCGGCAGTCATGCCGATGCCGTTGTCGGTGATGGTAATGGTGCGTGCTTCCTTGTCCACGTCGATGCGGATGCAGAAATCATCCTTGTTCAGCCCCACACTGTCATCGGTGAGAGAACGGAAGTACAGCTTGTCGATCGCATCGCTGGCATTCGAGATCAGCTCACGCAGGAAAATCTCCTTATGTGTATAAATTGAATGAATCATCATGTCCAGCAGTTTTTTGGATTCTGCCTGAAATGCCTTTTTTTCCATTGTTATTCCTCTTTTCTGAATACGTTGTCCGGCATCATCCCCGCCTGCGGTGGGGATGATGCCTTAAATAAGTTCTTTCCGCCCGCCTGCGGCGGGCGGAAAGAACAATGAAAGAACCTTATTATCCGATCAGCGGTAATTTATCCCGTCGGATTATTGGACTATTTCCCGCTCTTATAGTCGATCTTACTGCTGAATTTCTTCAGGCTGTAGCCCTCCTTCACGACCATTGCACCACGGTCGATCGCCAGAGAATAATCCGGAACATCCTTTGTCACCGTCGTGCCTGCAGCAGTATAAACATACTTGCCGAGCTTGACGGGAGCAACGAGATTCGTGTTGCAGCCGATGAAGCAGTTGTCGCCGATCACGCAGCGGCTCTTGACAATGCCGTCGTAATTGACCGTTACCGTACCGCAGCCAAAGTTTACCTTCTTGCCGACATCGCTGTCGCCGACATAGGTCAAATGTGCCACTGCCGTGCCCTCGCCGATGGTGGAATTCTTGATCTCCACGAAGTCGCCGATCTTGACGCCCTGCTTGATGTGGCTGTTCGGACGGATATGTACGAACGGGCCGATCTTTACATTCGCTTCGATCACGGACTTGTACGCCTGTACATAGTTGAGCTGTACGCCGTCCTCCACTGTGCAGTCCTCGACGATGCAGTTCGGGCCGATGCTGCAGTTTTCGCCGATGACGGTTTTGCCTCTGAGAATCGTACCCGCCAGAATCACAGTGCCTGCACCGATCTTCACATCGGGTTCAATGGTAATGCCGTCCGTGCAGGTGAATACCACGCCGTTATCCAGATGCCCGTTGATCACACGCATTCTTGCGATCGTGTTCAGTTCCAGCAGATCACGCTGGCTGTTTGCACCGAGAATCACATCCGTATTCTCCGTGCAGTATGCACTTGCCTTCTCGCCCTTTCCAAGCAGAATGGCAACAGTATCGGTCAGATAGTACTCCCCTGCTGCATTCTCGCAGTCAAGGCTCTGTAGTGCCTCCAGAAGTGCCGCGGTCTTGAACCAGTATGCACCGGAATTGATCTCACAGATCGCCTTCTGCTCCGCAGTCGCGTCCTTTTCCTCCACAATGCCGGAAACGCCGTTCTCAGCACGCAGGATTCTGCCGTAGCCCGTCGGATTTGCGATCTTCGCCGTAATGATCGTCACCGCATTGCCCTCGGCATCGTGCTGTGCCCTTGCCTGTGCAATGGTTTCCGCATCCAGAAACGGTGCGTCGCCGCAGAGCACCAGTGTATTTCCGTCGGTATCCTTCGCAAGGAAATCCGCTGCCTGCATTACCGCATGGCCGGTTCCCTTCTGCTCTGCCTGCAGAACGGTTTCATATCTGCCGTTCAGGTAAGCGTCGATCTGCTCACCGCAGAAGCCCTTTACCACGCAAAGCTCGTTCACGCCCGCAGTTTCGCACGCACGGATCACCCATTCAAGCATCGGACTGCCCAGCACCTCAAACAGGGGCTTGGGGCGGTTCGCCTTCATTCTCTTTCCCTTGCCGCCGGCAAGAATGACGCCAAAATCCATGATAATATCCTCCTATCGTATATCCTTCGTGCATCAAAATGCACAATTCTCTCCACAATTTTCCGCATCACAGCGGTGTACGGAGCGTCCATCCGCAAACAGACACCCTTACATATTTATTATTATCGCAGATATTGTCTTACATTGCAAGCTTTTTTCAGAATTTTTTATATTCTTCACAATTTTTGTGAAAAATGCCAGTAAAATCTGTCGGAAATTTTTTCAAAAACCTATAGCTTTTTTGAAAAAGATATGGTATAATATAATCAAGTCTGGAATGGTGCATTTTCATTTACCATTCAGGATAAAATCTTATGTTGGAGGTAAAAACCAATGAGCACAAAATACGTTTATCAGTTCAATGAGGGCGACGCTTCCATGCGAAACACCCTCGGCGGTAAGGGTGCAAACCTCGCTGAGATGACCAAGATGGGTCTTCCGGTTCCGCAGGGCTTCACCATTTCCACTGAGGCCTGCACAAAGTACTATGAAGACGGTCGTCAGATCAACGATGAGATCATGGCTGAGATCATGAAGAACATCGAGATCATGGAAGAAAGAGTTGGCAAGAAGTTTGGCGATAAGGAGAATCCGCTCCTCGTTTCCGTACGTTCCGGTGCAAGAGCTTCCATGCCCGGTATGATGGATACCATCCTGAACCTCGGTCTGAACGAGGAAGTTGTTGAGTTTATGTCCGCTAAGTCCGGCAACCCCAGATGGGCTTGGGACTGCTACAGAAGATTCATCCAGATGTATTCCGACGTAGTTATGGAAGTTGGTAAGAAGTACTTCGAAGAACTCATCGACGAGATGAAGGAAAAGAAGGGCGTTACTCAGGACGTTGAGCTGACTGCTGATGACCTCAAGGAACTGGCTGGCCAGTTCAAGGCTGAATACAAGTCCAAGATCGGTCAGGACTTCCCGACAGATCCCAAGGAGCAGCTCCTCGGTGCTGTTAAGGCTGTATTCCGCAGCTGGGACAACCCCCGTGCAAACGTATACCGTCGTGACAACGACATTCCGTACAGCTGGGGTACTGCTGTAAATGTACAGATGATGGCATTCGGTAACATGGGCGATGACTGCGGTACCGGTGTTGCATTTACTCGTGACCCCGCTACAGGCGAAAAGAAGCTCATGGGTGAGTTCCTGACAAATGCACAGGGCGAGGACGTAGTTGCTGGTGTTCGTACACCCATGCCGATCGCTCAGATGGAAGAAAAGTTCCCGGCTGCATTTGCACAGTTCAAGGAAGTTTGCCAGATTCTGGAAAACCACTACAGAGATATGCAGGACATGGAGTTCACTGTTGAGAACGAGAAGCTCTATATGCTGCAGACAAGAAATGGTAAGAGAACTGCTCAGGCTGCTCTGAAGATCGCTTGCGATCTGGTTGACGAGGGTATGAGAACAGAGCAGGAAGCTGTTGCTATGATCGACCCCAGAAACCTCGACACTCTGCTGCACCCGCAGTTCGACACAGCTGCTCTGAAGGCTGCTACTCCCATGGGCAAGGGCCTGGGTGCATCCCCCGGTGCTGCTTGCGGTAAGGTTGTATTCACAGCTGACGACGCTGTAGCATGGGATGAAAAGGGCGAGAAGGTTATCCTGGTTCGTCTGGAAACATCTCCTGAAGATATTACAGGTATGAAGTCTGCTCAGGGTATCCTGACCGTTAAGTCGGA
>JAZOBK010000181.1:0-13516 GCA_045595985.1 Oscillospiraceae bacterium | reverse complement strand
GCAGGAATGCAGCGATCACAATGACTGCCGTTATCACACAGAGCAGCACATCACTTTTGTTCAGTGCAAGGATGCTGCCGAACATATAGTGGCTCACATCGTTGGTCAGCCCTGCCTTTGAAGAAAACAGGATGCCGATGGACATGGCGGTCGTGGAGAACAGGGCAATGGCGTAATCACCTTTGAGCCTGCCGGATTCGCTCAGCCACAGCAGCAGAAACGCTGCAAGCAGCACCACGGGAATTGCCACATACAGGGGTGCTAAATTCATCACGGACGCCACGCACAATGCACCGTAGCCCACATGGGACAGACCGTCGCCGATCATCGAATACCGCCGCAGAACCAGCGTTACGCCCAGAAGTGCGGCACAGACGGCAACGGCAATGCCGGCGATGAGTGCCGGAAGTACAACATAATTCCAAAGCTCCGGCGTCAGAAGCGTCAGCAGATTATCCATTGCGTTTCACCTCCCGAAGATGGCTGTGGGCCTGCAGCTCGCTTGCGATGCGTGCAGCGATTTCAGAATTTCGGAATTCCTCGATTCCCGCATAGTACTGATCGTTTTCGCCCAGATAGAGAACGTGCTTGGCGTCAAGCAGCCCTTTTTCCATATCGTGGGAAACCATAATGATCGCAATGTTGTCCTGCCTGTTCAGCTCACGGATGAGGTTGTAGAATCCTGCCGAAACCTCGGGATCAAGCCCCGTGACAGGTTCATCCAGCAGCAGGAGCTTCTGTGTGGCACACAGTGCTCTTGCCAGCAGCACACGCTGCTGCTGACCGCCCGAAAGCGTGCGGTAGCTGCGGCGACGCAGATCGCAGATGTCAAGGCGGTGCATATTCTTTTCCGCTTCGGCTCTATCCTCCTTCGTGTAAAAGGGCAGGAATTTATGATGTCCAAGACAGCCCGAAAGTACGACTTCTTCCACCGTTGCAGGGAAATCCTTCTGGATCTCATTCTGCTGCGGCAGATAGCCAATATCGCTGCTTCTGAAATCATCCGCAGTGGAAATGCTGCCGTCCGTCAGCGGACAAAGCCGCAGCAGGCAGTGGATGAGTGTGCTTTTGCCGGAACCGTTTTTGCCGATCACGGACAGGTAATCGCCTGCCTCCACCTGAAAACTCAGCTTGTCCAGCACTGTATTTGCACCGAATTTCACCGTAACATTGTCGCATTTAAGCAGTGGCGTCATGTCAGTGCCTCCTTTATGACTTCGTAATTTTCCTGCATCAGATCCAGCAGGGTAGTACCGTTTTCCATATCCGCCTTCGATATGTTGTGGCATGGATGGAGCATGACTGCCTTTGCCCCTGTTACCGCACAAATGCGGTCGGCAATTTTCGGAGAGGAAAACTCCAGATAGAATACGGTGTCCAGTCCGTGATGCTCCGCTTCTTCAAATAATTCACCAAGTGAACCGACCGTAGGCTCCGTTTCGCTGCTGCAGCCGGTGAATGCGGCAGCATAGTGAAAGCCGTACTCTGCCGCAAGATAGCGGAACGGGAATTTGTCCCCGATCATCAGCACGGGGTCGTCGCATTCCTCCGAAAGCACACGGTACTGTGCATCCAGCTTCGCAAGCTCCGCAATATAGGCATCCGCACGTTCTCTGAAAATATCCGCATGGGCGGCGTCCGCCGTGCAGAGAGAATCACAGACCGCCTCCACCATGGCAATGGCATTGGGCGGAGAATTCCAGATATGTTCGTCAAATTCGTCGTGTTCGTGGGAATCCTCGGATGCTTCCTCATCGTGTGCATCATGCTCGTCACCGTGATGGTGGTGATGATGGTGTTCCTCCTCCAGAGGGGTTTCGATATGCTCCATGAGCGTAACAACATCCATTTGTGACGTGTCCAGTGCATCCAGAAGGGTATCCGTCCAGACCTCCGATTCACCGCCGATCCGCAGGAAAATATCGCACTGTGAGATCTCCGCCACATCCATGGGCGTCGGTTCGTAATTGTGCATTTCCTGTCCTGCCGCCAAAAGCAGCGTCACATCCGCATATTCCCCTGCGATCGCACGGGCGAAATCATACTGCGGAAATACGGTTGCCACGACCTTCAGGCGTGTATCCTCCTGTGCGGGCTGCATCCCGCAGCCGGCAGTTCCCACAAGGAGCATCCCTGCGGTCAGCAGGGCGGTCAGCCGCTTCATTCCCGAATCCCCCTGCACTGTGCACAAATGCCGTACAGTACGGTTTTGGAATGATCGACCGCAAAGCCGTGATGCTCCAGCATATGGCTGTCAATTCCCGCAAGATGTTCACAGGTGACATGATAGAGCTTGTCGCACTGCATACACTTGAGATGGAAGTGCCTGCCGCATTCCTTGGAATGGGGAAGATACTCGTAACAAGCACCGGTACGGCTGTCAATGGTGTATTTCCGAAGAATACCCTCGGAAACCAGATGGTCAAGACAGCGGTAGATCGTTGTCGTTCCCACGGGCGTACCGGAATCGGACAGATGACGGGAAATATCCTGTGCTGTCACGTGCTGACTGGCGTGCTCGGTGAGATACTGCATGACCTGCTCTTTTTGTCTGGTTTTATATCCTGCACCTTGTTTCATGGTGAATCCTCCAAATAAAATGAAAATCGTTTTCATTTTTATATTGTAACACGTTTTACAGCAATTGTCAAGGCTGAGTGAAAATTTTCCATATCGCGGGCGGATGATCAGTGCCATGGGAATGAATCTTCCGTTTTGGTGTTTTTCGACAAGCACGGACGGTGTGGGGGAGTAAAATTTTAATAAAAAAATTAAAAAAACATTTGCGTTTTTCGGGATAATATGTTACAATAAAAGTAAGCGTATGATTTCCCGTCGGGAGCGTCATTATCGGAGGAGCCAAACCCTCGGGAAAAGCTGCAAAGTGACCATATCACAGGAGAGAAGGAGCAAAACCATGTCAGTTTTTCGTGTTTATGTGGAAAAAAAACCTGCCTATGCCGTAGAGGCACAGTCGGTGCTCAGCGATGTCCGCACCGCACTGCGTCTGAATATCAACGGTGTGCGTATTCTGAACCGCTATGATGCGGACAATCTTACCGAAGAAGATTTCAGAATGTCCATTCCGAACGTATTCTCCGAACCTGCGGTGGATTATGTGTATGACGAACTGCCGCCCCTGCAGGCATCCGAGCGTATGTTTGCTGTGGAATATCTGCCCGGTCAGTATGACCAGAGAGCGGACAGCTGCGAGCAGTGCATCCAGATCCTGACCCAGAAGGAACGCTGCCGTGTGAAGAATGCACGCATTTATATCATCAGCGGCAACCTCACCGAGGCAGAGTTTGACCGTCTGAAGAAATACCTGATCAACCCCGTGGAAAGCCGTGAGGCAACCCTGAATACATACAAGTCCCTTGATACCCATTATGATATCCCCACCACTGTTGAGGTGCTTGAGGGCTTCATTCGTCTGAATGAGGAAGGACTCAAGGCGTTTATTCGTGAATTTGGTCTTGCAATGGATCTCGATGACATCCGTTTCTGTCAGGATTATTTCATGAATACCGAGAAGCGTGATCCTACCATTACCGAAATCCGCATGATCGACACCTACTGGTCCGATCACTGCCGTCACACCACGTTCCTGACCAATATCAAGAATGTGGATATTCCTACCTACTATATCCGTGAAACCTACGACCAGTACATTGCCGACAGAAAGGCACTGGGCAGAGAGGACAAGCCCCTCACGCTCATGGATCTGGCAACTATGGCTGCACGCAAGCTCAAGGCTGACGGCAAGCTCAACGACCTTGACGAGAGCGAGGAGATCAATGCTTGTTCCGTCAAGATCAAGGCAAATATCGACGGTGAGGAAGCGGACTGGATCCTCATGTTCAAGAACGAAACACATAACCATCCGACAGAGATCGAGCCGTTCGGCGGTGCTGCTACCTGCCTTGGCGGTGCGATCCGTGATCCGCTGTCCGGTCGTTCCTATGTTTATCAGGCAATGCGTGTGACAGGTGCTGCAAATCCGCTGGTTCCCGTTGAGGATACCATCAGCGGCAAGCTGCCGCAGCGTAAGATCACTGTCGGTGCGGCAATCGGCTGCAGCTCCTATGGCAACCAGATCGGTCTGGCTACCGGTCATGTTTCCGAGGTATACCATCCCGGCTATGTAGCAAAGCGTATGGAGATCGGTGCAGTTCTGGGTGCCGCTCCTGCTGAAAATATTCGCCGTGAAGCCCCGATTCCGGGTGATGTTGTCATCCTGCTCGGCGGCAAGACAGGCCGTGACGGCTGCGGCGGTGCAACCGGTTCTTCCAAGTCCCATACACTCGAATCCCTCGAAAGCTGCGGTGCAGAGGTGCAGAAGGGTAATCCCACAGAGGAGAGAAAGCTGCAGAGATTGTTCCGCAATCCTGAAGTGACAAAGATGATCAAACGCTGCAACGACTTCGGTGCAGGCGGCGTATCCGTTGCCATCGGTGAGCTGACGGATGGTCTGCTGATCGACCTCGGTGCAGTGCCGAAGAAGTATGACGGTCTGGACGGCACGGAAATTGCCATTTCCGAGTCCCAGGAGCGTATGGCAGTTGTCGTTTCCGCAGAGGATGCGGAGAAGTTTATTGCAGAAGCAGGCAAGGAAAACCTGCAGGCAACGCAGGTTGCGGTTGTCATGGCAGAACCCCGTCTGAAGATGGAGTGGAACGGCAATACCATCGTGAACCTGTCCAGAGAATTCCTCAATTCCAACGGTGCAGCAAAGTATACCGATATTGCAGTGAATGAGCCGCTGACCAATGCGTGCGATACGCCCACCGACTGTGCGGAAACATGGTCGGAGCTGATGGCTGATCTGAATGTATGTTCCCAGAAGGGACTTGTGGAGAAATTCGACTCCACCATCGGTGCCGGCACAGTTCTGATGCCCTACGGCGGTGCATACCAGATGACGCCTTCACAGGCAATGGCTGCAAAGCTCCCTGTTCTGAAGGGTGAAACCGATACCTGCTCTCTGATGGGCTGGGGCTACAATCCCATGATCAGCGAGAGAAGCCCGTATCATGGTGCAATGATGGCGGTAATCGAATCCATCGCAAAGGTGATCGCTGCTGGCGGTAAACGCAGTCAGTGCTGGCTGACATTCCAGGAATATTTCGAGAGAACACAGAATGATCCCACACGCTGGGGCAAGCCGATGGCAGCTCTGCTGGGTGCTTACAAGGCACAGATGGAACTGGGCTGCGGTTCCATTGGCGGCAAGGACTCCATGTCCGGCACCTTCGAGCAGATCGACGTTCCTCCGACGCTGGTTTCCTTTGCAGTTTCTACTGCAAGTGCAGAAAAGGTAGTTTCCACAGAATTTAAGAATGCCGGTGACAAGGTCATCCTGATCGCACCGGAATATAATGCAGACGGTCTGCCGAATTTTGACAGTGTACGTGCTTGCTTTGACAAGATGGAAAGCATCATTGCAGACGGCAGAGCAAAGGCAGTCTGGACAGTTGGCTACGGCGGTGTCGCAGAAGGTCTTGCAAAGATGTGCATGGGCAACAAGATCGGCTTCACATTCTCCGGCAAGCTTCCGGCAGAAATGCTGTTCAAACCCTGCTACGGTGCATTCATCGTTGAGCTGAATGGTGAGCCGAAGGCAGATGAAAACTGCATCGGTAAGACAATGGATGAATACAAGATCTACACGCTGGATTACTCCGTATCCATGGATTCTCTCCAGAGAACTTGGGAGGAAAAGCTGGAATCCGTATTCCCGTGCCGTATCACCACAACGGACGAGACACCGGAGGTATACAGCTTTGACGCTGCAGCCCGTCCCGCTCCCGTAATTCACTATGCAAAGCCGAGAGTACTCATTCCCGTATTCCCCGGCACAAACTGCGAATACGATACCGCAAGAGCCTTTGAAAAGGCAGGTGCAATTGCCGAAACACTTATCATCCGCAACCTGTCCGCAGCGGACATTGAGGGTGCAGTCAAGGCAGCGGTCGAGAAGATCGCACAGTCCCAGATCATCATGATTCCCGGCGGCTTCAGCGGCGGCGACGAGCCGGACGGCAGCGGTAAGTTTATTACAGCATTCTTCCGCAACCCCGAGGTAAAGGACGCTGTACACGCCCTGCTCAAGAACCGTGACGGTCTGATGCTGGGTATCTGCAATGGTTTCCAGGCACTGATCAAGCTCGGTCTGGTGCCGTTCGGAGAGATCGTGGAAATGACCAGCGAATCCCCGACGCTGACGTTCAACACCATTGCACGTCACCAGTCGATGATGGTAAATACCAGAATTGCTTCCAACAAGTCCCCGTGGCTGGCTGACAGCAATGTGGGCGATATGCACAGCATTGCGATTTCCCACGGCGAGGGCAGATTCGTAGCTCCCGAAAGCCTGATTCAGCGTCTTGCTGCAAATGGTCAGATCGCAACGCAGTATGTGGATCTCAGCGGCAAGCCCACTATGGACATCCGCTACAACCCGAACACCTCCATGGGTGCGATCGAGGGCATCACATCTCCCGACGGCAGAGTCCTCGGTAAGATGGGTCACTCCGAGCGTAAGGGTGCAAACATCTGCAAGAATGTTCCCGGTGCAAAGGATCAGCATATCTTCGAGAACGGCGTGAAGTACTTCCTGTAAAGCAGGAACTGCTCAATTCAATAGAATAGAACAACCCCCGAAAGATGGGTCTTTCGGGGGTTGTTTGTATCAGCTTCGTTCCGCAAGATACAGGCTCACACGTCCCTGTATTTTCCTTGCTGCTTCCTCTGCTGTGCAATCACCTGAAAAATACATTTCCGCTTCCTCCTGCACAATGGCGTTCAAAGATAAATCATAGACATAGGCATCGGAAATACCCTCTATATATTGCAGAAGCTGCTGCTTTTCCGCAGCGGTGGGTGTTCCTACCAAGTGTTCTTCCTCATTCATGAAGATGCTCAGCGGCTGCAATTGCTGATTACGGTTTGCTTCTGTTTCAAAGAGAAGATGGAACGCTTTTTTATTGACGGGGAAGCTGTACAGAGCCGATTCTTTTGCAAGCTGTTCCTCCTCCTGTAATGCAAACTTGATGAACTCCCAGATTTCCTGTTTGTACACGGAATTCGACGATACCGCAAATGTCCCCGATGGCAGGAAATAGCCGCCGCTGCTTTCTGCCTGTGCTTTAGGAACACCAATCAATGTGACGGGTTTGTCTGCAAATCGGATGGAGGTAATACCGTGATAATCTGTAAAACTGTAAATTGAGGTTGGATAGAGCAGAACCCGATCTTCCCGCCATGCATAGTCATCCATCATATGTACCTCACCGGAATTACCCGTACTGCAAAGCTCCAGCAGCTTCACAAATTCTTCGGAATTAAATCGGCAGGAGGCATTTTTCATATTGATGAAGCTGTCGGACTGAACCAGTGCAAGAGAATGCAGCAGAGAATTGCAGCTTTCGTGTTTTGGCAGCATGGTCATGCCCTTTGGCAGAGATTCTGCAAGCTCGTCATACGCATCAAGCGAAATACCGCTTCGTCCGTCCAGAAATTCTGTCTTTGCGACGGCTGTTCCCACACCAAAGGTCAGGGCAACACGCTCCATTGCACCTTGGTAGGAGAGCGATTCAAAGAGGTTCATGAAATAGTCCTCTTGCCGAAATTCAGGATCGTTCTCCATCCACGGACGCAGATCCTCAAACATCCTCTTACCCGAAAGCATGGCATAATCCACATCATCCAGACAGATGATGTCCGGAACAATTCCACCCAGCAGCTCCGCTTTGAACTTTGCAAAGTCCTGTTCTGAGGTTTTTCTTTCCTCAATTGTGGGGAAAACGCCACTGAAGCTGAGGTAGGATTTCACGACAATGCGAACAGAATCCGACTGGCGGTTCCAGCGGCGGATGAGTGCATTCAATGTAGTATTGTTTGCGAAAGTTGCAAGAGAAATTACCTGCATATTGTCAATTTCCTCCTGTGTCCGTTCATGTGCACGGTACATGGCATATCCGTCCGTATCCCGCTGTGCAAGAAGCATTTCCCCATTTGTAAGCGGTACTGCCATTGTCGTACTGGATTCCAGATCGGATGCTTCGTAGTCTATGACAATTTCCGCTGTATTTGCCGAAACATCCACCTGCCAGAGCTGACTGCAGGTGTCCAGATACAGGTAAGGTGCATTTTGATTTCCATAATAACCGGTGCAGAAATCGGGCATATCCGGTATTGTCAGTGTTTGAGCAGAAAGCGTTTCCGGATGGATCTCACAAAGCATGGTTTCTCCGATCATACCAGTTGCGTAAAGTCCGTCGGCAGTTTCAATGATCTGATCAAACCCATCAGCGAGGATGCCGATGTATTTGCCTTCCGCGTCGTAATAATGCAGATTTCTCTTTCCATCAATGACAAATTCCGAACCATCCGAGGTGCGATGCCACGCCAGCAATTCACGGGCATCCTCCGGAATTTCAGAAAAACTCTCCGTGCAGTCCACTGTGCTGATTTCATGGAAGCTGCTGTCGTATGTGACCATAGAATACTGCTTGTTCTCTTGGAATAAAACTGAAAACGAGTTCCCTTCCTGCATGGCACCGATGGGGACTCCATCCTGTTCAAGCGTGATCAGGGCATCCTCTGTCAGACTGTAGATTGCTGGTGCATCATAAATGGGTTTTTGATCAACATGGTCGGGATTTGGCTGATGCAGAGGAAACAGTACATAATCACCAAGCTGAAACATCCTGCTCTCTACCCAAAATGTTAGCTTCTGACCGTGCAGCACATCTGCACACGCCCAGCTGTGTTCCAGACTGATGGGGAGGTTTGCACCTGTTGGGATGCGGTCGGTGCGATTGGATTGGTGTTCATTGCCGCAGGCACTTGAAAGCATCAGAATCGCGGCAGTGATGATCGTGGAAAGTGTTCTTTTCATAGCAATTCTCCTTATACGGATAAAATAAAAGTGTTCTTATACAGAACACAATCGGGAGAGAGATTTTTGTGCAAAAAAACGGATACGGGCAAAAAACGAGGCTTCCTCCAAAAAGAGGAAGCCTCAGCTTGTCAGTGTTTTTAGAGCTTTCCCCCGCCGAAGGCGGAGGAAAGCTCAAGAAAGATCATAGTTTTTTGATACTCTCAGAGATTCCCTCTAAAAGAGGAAACCTCAATATCTATTTATAATACGCATACAACTGACACGAGATCATGCCATTGTAAAGCTTGCGGCGTTTGTCTGCTTTTCTGCCGAATTTCCGTTCGAATTCCTCGTCACCGCAGATAATATACGCAGGGGATTGCAGAACCTTTCCCATCACCTCGTAAAGCTTGCGTGCCTCCTCCAGTTCAAGCATTCGCTCACCGTAGGGAGGATTGCAGACGGTCACGGCGTCGGGAATTGCCTTGAAATCACGGATGTCACGCTGCTCGATGTGGAGGAACTTGTCCACGCCGGCTTTCTTGGCGTTGTCCATTGTCAGCTGAATTGCCGCCGGATCAATGTCATAGCCGAAGCCCTCAAATCCTACGCTGCGGTCGATCCTGTCCAGAGCCTCCGAGCGAGCCTCCTGCCATGCGGATTTCGGTACACAGTCCCACTGCTCGGCAATGAAACGCCTGTCCAGTCCCGGTGCGATCTTACAGGCACGGCGTGCTGCTTCAATTAGAAATGTTCCGCTGCCGCAGAACGGATCGCAGACGATGGTATCACTCCGCAGACGAGCGAGGTCGAGAATTCCTGCCGCCAGTGTTTCACGGATGGGGGCAAGATTGGAATTGCGGCGATAGCCACGTTTGTGAAGCCCTGATCCCGTTGTGTCCAGATAGATGCTCACCTGATTTTTCAGAATGGTGAACTGCAGCTGATGCAGACTTCCCGTTTCCGCCAGAAATTCAGAGGTCTTGTATGCTGCCTGCAGCCGCTTGACAGCGGCTTTTTTCAGAATTTTCTGACAGGCGGGGATGCTGTGCAGTGTGGAATTGAGAGAATGCCCCTTGATCGGGAATGCATCCTCCTTGCCGATGAATTGCTCCAGCGGTGCACGGAACATTCCCTCAAACAGTTCCTCAAAGGTTTCGGCTTTGTATTCCGCAAGCAGGATCTGAATGCGTTCCGCCACGGAAATGCCGATGTTCGCACGGGCGAGGGTGTTGAAATCCCCCGTCCAGCTCACTCTGCCATCCTGCACGGTGATGTTCTCACCGCCGATGCGTGTCACTTCAAATCGCAGTACCTTTTCCAGACCGAAGTGACAGGGTGCGGAAAAGCGAATGTTGTTTGTATTTGCCATATTATTCCTCATTTGGTTCTTGCGGATCCTGCGGTGCGGGAGGTTCCACTACGGGTGGCTCCGGAGGATCGGGAATTTCCGGAGAAGGCGTATTGCCGCCCTCGCCGCCTTCACCGCCGTTACCGCCTTCGCCGCCGGATTCGGATGTCGGCTTCTGGCTGCCGCCGGAGATAGGATTGCCATCTTCGTCCGTTGCAGTTGGGTCTTCTGTGGTTTCTGCCTCACATCCGCTGCACTTGGGAGCGTTGCTGGATTTCCAGTAGCCCTTTTCGCCCTTCGGACAGGTGGAGCCTGCGATCTTGCCTGTATTGGTACATACTGCGGCAGAGATAACAGTTTCACATACGGGATATTTTGCACCGGTGTCCAGACTGTTTGCGTATTCACCGATGATGTTGTGCCAGAGCTGTGCAGAGGATGTGGAGGAATGCAGCGTATCACGCTGAACATAGCCGATCCATGCACCCGATACAAAGTCCTCGGTCAGACCGATGAACCAGAGGTCATCCCAGTCCTGCGTCGTACCGGTCTTGCCGACTACCTCCTTCTTGGAAAGTCTTGCGGCACCTGCAGTACCATCGGAGGATACAACGTTCTTCATCATTCGGTTCATGATATAAGCAGTTTCAGCGTCCACAGCTTCGTGGGGATCGCCGGTATTTTCAAAAATAAGGTCGTGGTTGCCCTGTTCCAGACGGCTTACGAGGTAGGACTTGTAGTACGTACCGCCGTTTCCATAAGGAATGTAGGCATTTACCATATTCTGTACGGTAACACCGTAGGTCAACGCACCTACGCTGAGCGGAGCCAGTGCGATGTCTGTTTTGCCGTTGCCGTCGATCTCCGTCAGATTCAGACCGAGATTATCACGGGAGAAGCTGAATACAGCCTCCGGTGTCAGACCATCGACCAGTCTTGCGGAGATGGTGTTGAGGGATTTCATCAGACCGTAGTACATCGGCTTATCTTCGCCAGAACCCGCACTTCCGCCGTAGTTGTGCGGCCATGTCTTTCCATCAGGCTGCTTCAGACCCATGTCGGTGATCATAGAACCCCAGTGGAACTTGTCGCTGTAAATACCATAACCATAGCCGGCTACGGGCTTCATTGTAGAACCTGGCTGACGGGGTTCCATCGTTGCGTAGTTCCAGATCAGAGCGTCCTTCTTCTGACCGGTTGCACCGACAACGGAGAGGATCTGTCCGGTGTAGTCCATCGCAATGAAAGCAACCTGCGGATAAATGACGGTATCCTTGTCATCCACCACGCCGTCGCCGTTGGTGTCCTTGTACTTGGCAAGATTTTTGGTATTTACGAGATTGCTCAGATCGAGGAATTTCTCCTCGACATATTCCTGCATCTCCATATCCACAGTGGTGTAAACCTGATAACCGCCGGTATTGAAACGCTCCAGAGCTTCTTCCTTGTCGATGTTGTAGGTTTCCATCAGGTATGCCTGCACTTCACGGATGGCAGCATCCACGATCCATGAGGTTGCGGCTTCATCCTCGGATTTTTCCGCTTCCAGCTCGGGGTGCAGATCCTTGTATTCCTGCGTATCGGTGAACAGGAGCTTTTCTGCGAGAGCTTCCTGATATTCGTCATAGGTGATTGCACCATGCTCGTACATCTGCCAGAGCACGTATTCCTGACGCTCACGGTTGCGGGTACGGCCGGAAGCTACCTTTTCACCTGTTTCATCATCAATATAGTAGGCGAAAGGATTGATTGACTCCGGCGACTGCGGAATTGCCGCAAGCACCGCACTCTCGGCAATTGTAAGATCGCCGACATTCTTGCCGAAGTATTTGATGGAAGCCATCTCAATGCCGTTTGCCGCACCGCCGAAGCCGATGTAGTTGAGATAGGTTTCCATGATCTCGTCCTTGGTGTAATTCTTCTCCAGCGTCATTGCACGGAAGATCTCACGGATCTTACGGGACGGGGAGGGATCATTATCACCGGTAACATTCTTGATCAGCTGCTGTGTGATGGTGGAACCGCCACGCTCTGTATCCCAGAAGTTGAGAATCAGGTTGAGGAAAGCACCGATGGTGTTCTTGTAGTCAACGCCGTCATGGGCGTAGAAACGCTCGTCCTCGGTGTAAACAAACGCATCCAGTGTATGACGCTGGATCTGTTCGAGCTTGACGGGGATACGCTGGATCTCATTGGGAACCTCGTAGAGGTTGATGAGATTGCCCTCCTTGTCGTAGGCGTATACGTTACTGTTATAGCTCAGCTTCATCTCCTCAAGGGTAATGGTCGAGGATTCATCCATAAAGTCGAGAACGTAGACAGTCACTGCCGTTGCCACGATCGTACCCGTAATGATACAGATCAGGAAAATGGAAAGCAGCGTGGAAACGAGGATGGAGAACAGTTTTTTTACAATACGCAGAGCCTTGTTCTTTTTGCGTTTTTTCTGCGGTGGAGCAGATTTTGCGGACGAACTGCGTTTTTTTCTGTGCTGGTCTTGCATAATATCGGAGTTCCTTTCTTTGTATTTTCCATGCTCTGCAGGAAAATTCCATAGAGCAGTTGAAGACATACTTATACATTATCATTATAACACATAAAACCCATTTTGTTAAGTCTTTTTTTAAAAAAATATGGAGTGCAGGAATTTATCGTGAATTTGTACAAAAGACGAAAGGAAAAAGACACCAAACAGGGATGTTTTTCATTCTTTGTATAAAATTTTCCCATTTGGGCAGACTGTACATATCAAAAAGAAAGCAGGGAACGCATATGCAGTCAAAACGCAACCAGATATTTCTGTTTCTGACCGCCATGACCATTTCCGCCGTGATCATTCTGGTATCCGCCGCAAGGGGGATAGAATTGCAGAAATCCGCAGTGACCGCGAAAAACGCATCCATGGCAGCACAAGAGCAGGTGAAATTTGTGATGGGAGAATGCGATGGCAGGCTTGCATTGTTTCGGGAGAACAGTGCAAAGCCCTACCGCATTCTGGACATGGAGACCTATCTTCTGTCAGAGGAGGATCTCCGACTGATCCGCAGCGGCGGTGTTGTCGTAGAATCCGAGGAGGAGCTGGAACAGCTCATTGAGGACTGGGACTCATAAAAATCCACCGCAGAAGCGGGGAAAGCTCATAAATGCATTCTTCCAGCCCGCCCTGCGGCGGGCTGGAAGAATGCAGAAAAGCACTTTTTTGACAAAATGAATCCCCCGCAGAAGCGGGGGATTTCACTGTCATGTAAGATTTACTTTGCCTGCGTATAAACCTGACCATC
>JAZOBK010000180.1:0-23133 GCA_045595985.1 Oscillospiraceae bacterium | reverse complement strand
CCACGAGGCGCACGCCGCTGACAATCACTTCTCTTGCAATCACGGCAAAAGCGACCATCGCGTGAATTTTTCCGTCTCCGCAAAGCGCAACCAGCATAGAGATCACAAGAAGCTTATCGGCAATGGGATCGGCGAATTTTCCAAACGAAGTCACTTCATTACGGCTGCGCGCGAGTTTCCCGTCGATCAGATCCGTGATCGCAGACAGAATGAACAGCAGCGCCGCACCCTGTTCGGAAGTCGGCTTTGTGATCGTCCCCGGCATTTCCTGAATGGTGTCCTTCTCGCCGTCAAGCTGGCCGAACAGATACATCGCAATGCCGCCGATGCCGAGAATGGCAAGCAAAAATGCCAGCAGGAACGGGATTGCAACCTGCCCGCCTCTTTTCTTCTTTTTCTTTTCCATCGCATTGTCCTCCTTATCTGCAATCGGCTGTGCCGATAAATATTTAAAGTTTAAGGTTTCTACTTGCAATTATACAAAAAAGGTGCTATAATATTACTGTACGTCAAAATCCGCTGCGTTGTACCTCCCATTCCGTTGGCGTCAGGTACGGTGAAATGCCGCTGACGTGGTCAAGGCAGATCCTGCAATAGGCAAGTCCCTGCCGCATCGCATAGCTGAGCGTTTGCATGGAGCCGGAACGGCCTTCGCTGCAGACTGCAATGATGGCTGCGGAGCGATCGACCATGTAGCAGTTGCGTGTTCTGAAAGCAGCGTGGGAGCGGTAGCTCCCCGGCAGGATCACAAGGCCGTTGACGTTGGAGAGCATATATTCCAGCCTCGGAAGACTGTAGCCGTGACTGCAGAAGAATTCTTTATAATCCTCGCAGGGCTGCACGCCGATCACCTGAAGGTTCGGATAACGCTGCCGCAGCGTGAACAGATATTCCGCTGCAAGATAATCCACGCCGTCGGCAAGTCCCGTGATAAAATGGGTATATCCTTGCGTGACAGCAATATTAATATAGTAGTGGAGTGTTTCTGTCAAGATCTGAAGCGTTCTTCCCGTCGGGAGCTTTTCCGGACGATGACCGGTAAAACACAGCACCCGTTCACGAGGGATGTTCTGTAAAAGCGGATGTTCCATTCCCCTGCCCCCAACTGTTGATTTTGCATATCGCAATCAAGTTTATTATAGCATAGAACTGCACAAACCACAAGTGAAAAACAGTAATTTTTTTCAATTATTACATTTCTGTTCCCGTTTCGATACCAATTCGACATTTTTCGGGAACTTTCCCTGTCCAATGTCCGGAAACAGCGGACATTTTAATTTCAGCATTCAGAAAGGAAGACCATCATGCAGTATCGTCAGCGTGCATGGGCGGAAATTTCGCTCGACGCTCTCTCCCACAACGTGCAGTCCATTCAGGCGGCACTTGCCGGCAGCACAAGATTCTGTGCCGTTGTCAAGGCGGATGCCTACGGGCATGGCGAGGAGATCATCTGCCGCAAGCTCTATGAGATCGGCGTTCGGTTCTTTGCGGTTTCCAGCTTTGAGGAAGCGGTTCGCGTCCGCAAATGGTGTCCGGAAGCGGACATTCTGATCCTCGGCTATACTTCGCCCGAATGTGCACCGATGCTGGCAGAGCACAACATCCTGCAGGCGGTGGTTTCCGGTGAATACGGCAGAATGCTGTCCGATTTTGCATCTCCCGGCAGACCTGTCCGATGTCATATCAAGCTGGATACGGGCATGGGACGAATCGGTGTACCGGCAAAGGATACGGCACAATGCCTTGCAGAGGTCGAAGGCATTCTCTCCCTTCCGGGGCTGGAGGTGGAGGGGCTGTTCACCCATTTTGCGGCAGCCGATGAGGAGGATGCGGATAACATCGCCTATACCGACGCACAGGAAGCGGCACTCTTTGCCGTGGATGCGGCTTTGAAGGAAAAAGGGCATTGCCTGCCCGACGTGCACTGCATGAACAGTGCGGCGATCTGCTACCGCAGCCAGCCGAGGAGTACGCTGGCAAGGGCGGGCATCATCATGTACGGACTCAAGCCGAATGCGGCACTGCATATGCCGCTGGATCTGCAGCCCGTGCTGGAGCTGCGTTCGAGGATCAGCCACATCAAAACGGTGGAGGCGGGCACCTGCATCAGCTACGGCAGAACCTACCGTGCCGAAAAACCGCAGAAGATCGCCACAGTTACGATCGGCTACGCCGACGGCTACAGCAGACTGCTGTCGGGAAAGGGTGAGGTTCTGGTCTGCGGCGTTCGCTGTCCCGTTTTGGGACGCATCTGCATGGATCAGATGATGATCGACATCGGGAATGTGCCCGATGTACAGATCGGTACGATGGTGACGCTCATCGGCAGGGACGGCGGCGAGTGCATCACGGCGGACGAGGTTGCCGGCAAATACGGCACCATCGGATATGAGGTCGTATGCGGCATTTCCAAGCGTGTGCCCAGAATATTTATGGATGAGGGCAAGGTCATCCACGAAGATCATTTATTTTAAGTGCACAGGCACTTTTTGGAGGAAAGATATGAAGACGTACACACTGGGTATTGACGTTGGATCAACCACCGTCAAGACTGTAGTCTGTGATGAAATGGGAACGATTTTACATTCCGCATACCAGCGGCATTATTCCAAGGTAAAGGAAACGGTTGCAGGACAGCTGCAGGCAATTCTGGAGAAATTTCCGGATGTACAGCTGCGTGCGGCAATGACGGGTTCGGCAGGACTGGGGCTTGCCAATGCAGCGGAAATTCCTTTTGTACAGGAAGTTCATGCGGCATTTCTGGCGGTAAAAACCTGCTATCCCGATGTGGATACGGTGATCGAGCTGGGCGGCGAGGACGCCAAGATCATCTTCCTGACGGGCGGCGTGGAACAGCGTATGAACGGTTCCTGTGCCGGCGGTACGGGTGCTTTCATCGACCAGATGGCAACGTTGCTGGGCATTACAGCGGATGAGCTGGACGAGGTTTCCCTCAAGGCAAAACGAACCTATCCCATCGCTTCCAGATGCGGTGTGTTTGCAAAATCCGACATTCAGCCCCTCCTCAATCAGGGGGCAGCCCGTGAGGATATTGCGGCGAGCATTTACCGTGCCGTTGTTGACCAGACAGTGGCAGGACTTGCACAGGGCAGGGAGATCAAGGGGAATGTACTGTTCCTTGGCGGCCCGCTTTCGTTCCAGAAGGGCTTGCGAAAGGCGTTCATGGACACGCTCGGACTTTCGGAGGAGCAGGCGTTCTTCCCGGAGCAGGCACCCGTGTTTGTGGCACTCGGTTCGGCACTGTATGCCAAGGAAGGCGAGATCTCCGCAAAAACTGCCGAAGAACTGTTACATATGGTACGGAATGCAGAAACGACGTCGGAAGTGCTGACGGGCGACTGTCTGTTCCAGTCCCGTGAGGAATATGCGGAATTTGTCAGCCGTCACAAGCGGCATGACCTGAAATATGCCGATCTGCACACCTATGAGGGCAATGCCTATCTGGGCATTGATTCCGGTTCGACGACCACAAAGCTTGTGCTGATCACGGAGGACGGCAAGCTCCTCTATAGTCATTATGCCTCCAATGAGGGGCAGCCCCTTGATAAAATTGCCGATAAGCTGCGGGAGATCTATCGGGAAAAGCACCCGAACCTTCATATCCGCAGCAGTGCGGTAACGGGCTACGGCGAGGATCTGATCCGTGCGGGCTTGTCCGTGGATCATGGCATCGTGGAAACGGTGGCACATTTCAAGGCGGCATCCTTCTTCTGTCCGGACGTGGATTTCATCATCGACATCGGCGGTCAGGACATCAAGTGCTTTAAGATCAAGAACGGTGCCATTGACAGCATCATGCTCAACGAGGCGTGTTCCTCGGGCTGCGGCTCGTTCATCCAGACCTTTGCGATGGCACTGGGCTACGATATTGAGGAATTTTCCAAAATGGGCTTGTTTGCGAAGCATCCCGTGGAGCTTGGTTCACGCTGTACGGTGTTCATGAACAGCAGCGTCAAGCAGGCACAGAAGGACGGAGCGACCGTGGAGGATATTTCCGCAGGTCTGTCCTCCTCCATCATCAAAAATGCGATCTACAAGGTCATCCGTGCTAAGAGCGTGGAGGAGCTTGGCAAGAATATTGTCGTGCAGGGAGGAACCTTCCTGAACGATGCCGTTCTGCGTTGTTTTGAACGTGAAATCGGCAAAAACGTCATTCGTCCGGCGATTTCCGGACTGATGGGTGCATTCGGTGCGGCACTCTATGCCAAGGAAAAGGCACAGGAATCCCCGAGCTTCCTGATCGCACCTGCAGAGCTGCAGAATTTCTCCTACACCTCCAAAAATATCCGCTGCGGCGGATGCACGGCAAACTGCCTGCTGAATGTCATTCGTTTTTCGGACGGCGGAAAATTCATTTCCGGCAACCGCTGTGAAAAGGGTGCGGGCGTGACAAAGCCCTCGGAGGTGCCGGATCTGTACAGCTACAAGTATGAAAGCCTGTTCCAGATCGTTAAGGAACAGCCGAAGAATCCCCGTGCCGTGATCGGACTGCCGATGGTACTGAACTTCTACGAACAGCTTCCCTTCTGGCATACATTGTTCACAAGCCTTGGATTCCAAGTGGAAATCTCCGGTGAGAGCGACCGCAAGGTGTATTTCAAGGGACAGCATACCATCCCCTCGGATACGGTCTGCTATCCTGCAAAGATCGCTCACGGTCACATCGAAAATCTGTTGGAAAAGGGCGTGGACTTCATTTTCTGGCCGTGCATGAGCTACAATATAGAAGAACCCGACACGGACAATCACTTTAACTGTCCTGTTGTGGCGTACTATCCCGAACTGATGAAAGCCAACCACAGCGGTCTGAATGATGAGAATTTTGTATATCCCTACATGGATCTGAACCGCCCGAAGAACGTTATCAACGTCCTCAAGCGGACGCTTGGAAAATACAATGTCGGCGGACAGATTGCCGGTGCAGTGGATGCAGCTTATAAATCGCTTGACGAATTTCGTCAGAATATGGCGAAAAAGGCGGAAGAAGTCATTCGCCGTGCAAGAATGGAGGGCAGGAAGATCATCGTTCTTGCGGGACGTCCCTACCATCTGGATAAGGAGATCAACCACGGCATCCACAAGCTGCTGACAAGTCTTGGACTTGCGGTCGTTACGGAGGAAAGTGTTTCGGCACTGGGTAATATGCCGAAGCTCAGTGTCCTCAATCAATGGACATATCACAGCCGCCTCTATCGTGCGGCGGAATATGTGACAACGCAGCCGGATATGCAGCTGGTACAGCTGGTTTCCTTCGGATGCGGCATAGACGCAATTACGACGGACGAGGTACGCAGCATTCTGGAAAGCAGAGGAAAGCTTTATACACAGCTGAAAATTGATGAGATCAACAACCTCGGTGCTGCCAAGATCAGACTGCGAAGCCTGCTGGCGGCGATGAGTGCAAATCAGTAGAAAGGAGCGTATCTATGGCGGAATATGCAAAATTTACGGAAGAAATGAAAAAAACGCATACCATTTTAGTGCCGAATATGCTCCCCATTCATTTCAAGCTGCTCATCCGTATTTTTGAATCCTACGGCTACCACTGCGAGCTTCTGGAAAGCGAATCCCGAACCGTCGTGGAGGAGGGGCTGAAGAACGTACACAATGACACCTGCTACCCCGCACTTCTGGTGGTCGGGCAGTTCATGGAGGCACTCAAAAGCGGCAAATATGATCCGAACAGGACTGCCCTGATGATTACGCAGACGGGCGGCGGATGCCGTGCGTCGAATTATATCCATCTGCTGCGTAAATGCGTTGCGGAAACATTTCCGCAGGTTCCTGTGGTTTCGCTGAATTTCTCGGGACTTGAAAAGGACAGCGGTTTTCAGATGACGGTACCGATCACGATCAAGTGTATGTACGGCGTGCTGTACGGCGATATGCTCATGACGATCTACAACCAGTGCCGCCCCTATGAGCTGATTCGGGGAAGCTCCGAAAAATGCCTGCACAAGTGGCAGAAAAAGCTTGACAAGCTGTTCAAGGAGAATAAATTCACGAACACGAAGAAGATCTACAGGGAGATTCTGGATGATTTTGCAAAAATCGAGCGTTCATCCGTACCAAAGATCAAGGTGGGCATCGTGGGTGAGATCTATGTAAAATATTCGCCCCTTGCCAATAACCATCTGGAAGATTTCCTGCTGTCGGAGGGCTGCGAGCCGGTTGTGCCGCTGTTTCTGGAATTCATTCTTTACTGGGCGGTCAACAAGCTCAATGAAGCAAAGCTCTATGATGCGGCAAATTCCAAGACACCGCTGTTCAAGGCAGCATACAAGATGATCTACCACAAGCAGAAGGAATTCATCAGCGTCATCAAAAAGCATGGCGTGTTTGAAGCCCCGCACGATTTTGAGCATCTGCGTAAAATCGGACAGCAGTACATCGGACAGGGCGTGAACATGGGTGAGGGCTGGCTGATTCCGTCGGAAATGGGTGCACTTGCAGAAAGCGGCACAGAAAATATCATCTGTGCACAGCCGTTCGGCTGCCTGCCGAATCACATTGTTGCAAAGGGCATGAGCCGTGCGGTCAAGGAGAGATACCCCAACGCCAACATCATTGCCATCGACTACGATCCCGGTGCGACGAGAGTCAACCAGGAAAACCGTATCAAGCTGATGCTTGCCAATGCTAAGGCAGCGAAGAAATAACAGAACAAAGCCCCTGCGTGTGCAGGGGCTTATTTATGAGCATTCCCCCTGCATATGCAGGGGAGGTTCTTTCATGCATAGCAGAGGATCAATCCTCGTCGTCATATCCCGCATCCGCATCCTCCTCGGATTCGGTCTGCTCATAATCCGTTTCATCCTCCTCGGTCGGCTCGGAGATCTGAAGCTGATCGAGGATGTTCACATACACCTTGTCCTCCTCGGCAAGCTCCGCCTTTTCTTCCGACTCGGCAGCTTTTTTCTTTTCCTCGGTGGTGAGCTGATTCTTGCGGATGACAAGCACCAACAGGAAAATGACTGCCGCAAACACCAGCACCCCGACAACGATCAGCACGATCGTTCCGGCAGACAGTCCCGGGCCGCCACGTAGCTTGAAGCTCTTGATCTTCACAGGTTCGTATTCGCCGTCCTTGTTGGGAGCTTCACTATCCGTGTAGCCGAATGCGTATTCGCCCACAATGCTGCAGTTTTTCGGAAGCGTTACAGTTTCCAGATTCGGGCAGGCATAGAAGGCGTAATTGCCCACTCTTGTCAGACTCTGGGGGAATGAAACGCTTTGCAGCTTCGTGCAGTCTGCGAAGGCATTATCGTAAATCGCCTGCAAGCCCTGCGGCAGCTCAATGGGGGTCAGTTCCTCGCAGTATTCAAATGCACCGGCGTTGATGTTCTTCAGTGTTGAGGGGAAAGTAATGGATTTGAGATTGTAGGAAGCGAAAAATGCTGCGTCATAAATGGTGGTGATACCCTCGGGAATCGTAAAGCTTGTATCCTGCTTTCCGGAGGGATAAGCGTACAGGATCTGCATTTCCGTGTTGTACAGTACGCCGTCAACCTCTGTGTAGGTGGTGTTGCCCTCCTCAACGTGGTAAGCGGTCAGGTTGGAGCATCCCAGAAACGGCATCGCACCGATGTTCGTCATATTTTTCGGTACAGTAAATTCCGTAATATTGATACAGCCGTAAAAGGGAGCTGTGGGCAATTCCGTCAGGGAATCGGGGAGTTCTACTGCATCAATGGCGTAGCAGAAGCCGAAAGCGTAGTCGCCCATTGCTGTCAGAGATTCCGGAAGCTTCGGTGTCGGCAGGAGGGAACATCCGTAGAATGCCGCCGCATTGATCAGCTCCACGCTCTGCGGGATCTCAATATTCTGCAGCACCTCGCATTCGTAGAAAACACCCTCGTCGATTTTCTTCAAGCCGCTTGGGAGCGTAACCGTATCCAGCGAAGCACAGCCGCAGAATGCGTAGTTTCCGATTTTCTCGACGTTGTCGGGAATCGTGATGCTTTTCAGAGATTGGCAATTCATAAAAGCGGAATCTCCGATTTTCTTCACGTTTTCGCCGATCGTAACGGATTGAAGCTTCGTGCAGCCATAGAATGCACCTGCACCGATGGAAACGATCTTGTAGCCATCCGTCTGTGCCGGAATTTTTACTGCAAGTGCGGAGGTGTCACAGGCGTACAGCTCCACACCGCCGTCCACATACGCAAAGGTGAACATACCGTCCTCGTAGGTTTCTACCTGCGATTCCGTTGTCGGCTCATCTGCCGAAACAGGCAGTACCGCCGCAGAGAGCAGCAGCATACCCGCCATGCAGGCAGCCAGTATTTTCTTCATCATCATAAATTTACCTTTCTCTTTCTTGATTTGTCGCTATTTTCTTTGCTTTTTCAGAACGATCACGATTGCGGCAAGCAGTACAATGATCAGCACCACTGTCACAGCGATGAGTATGTGATACAGAGAAACATCGCTGACGGTTTTCACCGTCAGATCGTTGCTGGATGCGTAGGTGTAACCCGGCGTGCGTTTTGCCACCTTTACGGTAAGATCCTTCTGCACGGCACTTCCCTCTGCACTGTCATCGTAAAAATAGCCGATGCAGTAGCCGGAAATATTTTCCACAGAGCTTGGAATGTTGATGGATTTCAGGGAAGTACAGTGGAAAAACGCATAGGCGTCAATACGTTTCAGTCCCTTTGGAAGCACTACTTCCTGCAAAGAGGTGCAGGAATAAAAGCAGTTTTCGCCGATGCTTTGCAGCGTGGACGGGAACTTCACATCCTCCAGTGCGACGCAGTAGCAGAATGCCGCACCGACCAGCTCCTGCACACCCTCGGGAATCTCCACGGATTTGAGGGCTACGCAGTAATAGAATGCGTCCTCGCCGATGGTATCGACCTTGCCGAGGTCGATTTCCGTAAGGTGCTGTGCACCCACGAATGCCCAGTCTTCGATCGTTTTGCAGGTGCCCGCAACGGTATAGGAAGCATCGGGCTTTGCCTCGGGGTACTTGATGAGCGTCACGGCATTTTTGTCATACAGCACGCCGTCATGGGAAGAATAGGCGGGATTTCCCTCTGCCACATGGAATGCGGTCATGCCCTCAGTGGTGTCAAACGCATAGCTTTGAATTTCCGTCACAGCGGCAGGAATGGTGATCTCCTTCAGCCCCATGCAGCCATAAAAGGCATTTGTACCGATGGTAGTGACGCTTTCGGGAATCGTAAGTCCGGTGAGCTTTTCACAGGAGCTGAATGCTCCTTCACCGATCACCAGAAGTCCCTCGGGGAGCGTGACCTCGGTGATGAGAGGACTTTTGGAAAAGCAGCCCTCCTTGAGTGCGGTAACGGCGTATCCGTCGATCTCGGACGGAACCTCCGCTGTTTCGATCTGCGGATCTGTGCAGTAAACAGAAATGCCGCCTTCATCCCGCAGGTTGTAGCCGAATTTTCCGTCGGCACTTTTGCCGTCAAATTCCTCGTCAGCCGCCGCTGCCGAAAGCATCGGAAGTGCAGCTGCCATCATCAGTGCGGACAGCAGCACGGCTGCTTGTTTCATAAAATGCATCATATTTCCGCCCGTCCGATCATGAATACTGCTTGTTCACCCGTTTCTGGATGACCACAACTGCGATCGTTGCACCGATCACCAGTGCCACAATGACGAGTATCACGATGATGAAAACGCTGCTCTGCGTGATGCCGCCCGTACTTTTGATGTTGTTGACCGAGCAGTATTCGTGGGCAGCGGTATCGCTGTCAGTGTCCACAACGAAATTCGGGAGCCGTGTGGGTTTCTGCATTTCCGCGTCAAAATAGAATCCCATTGCATATTCGCCGATGGTTTTCACGGCGTCGTTGACGGCAATCGTGGAAAGGCTCGGACAATTGAAGAATGCGTAATTGCCGATGGTGTCCACTCTGCCGGGGATGGTGATTTCCTTCAGTGACGTGCAGCTGTAAAACGCACTGTCGCCGATGATGTCAAGCGTGGAGGGCAGGTTCACAGTTTCCAGTGCTGTGCAGCTGCCGAATACGGCACTTTTCAGTTCGGAAATGCCTTCCGGCACGGTCACGCTTTTCATGGCGGTACAGTGATAGAACGCATCCTCGCCGATTTCCGTAACGCCCGTCAGATCCACTTCTTCCAGATAGGCATTGCCGATGAACGCCCAGTCCTCTATCGTGGTGCAGCCGTCGGGAATATCGTAGGTTCTGTCCTCCTTGCAGGGCGGATAGTAGATCAGCTCCGTCATTGCATGGTTGAACATCACGCCGTCCATGCTCTTGAAATGGGTGTTGCCATCGGAAACATTGACTTCCTTCATGGAAGAACAGCCCTCGAACACAAATTCCTCGATGATCTCGACCGAAGCCGGAATCGTAATTTCCGTCAGAGCGGAGCAGTTGTAGAATGCCTGCCAGTCGATTCTCCAAAGATCGTTGGGCAGAGCGATTTCCTTGAGGCTTGTACAGTTGTAGAAAGCAAAATCCTCAATATAAGTAATGCTTTGCGGAATCTCCACGGATTCGAGCACCGCATTGTCCTTGAAGCAGTCGCTGTCGATCATCGTAACGGGTTTTCCGTTGATGGAAGCGGGGATCTTTATGTGTGTCAGACTCTTGTCCTTGCAGCGTATGCCCAAGGTACCGTCACCGTAATCCGTATATGACCACAGACCGTCAAGCGTCACACCCTCCTGTATTCCCTGCTGCATACCGCCCGGAAAGAGATTCTCCGCTGCTGCCGTCAGGGGGGAGGCTGTCAGGATTGCCGCTGTCAGTAGTATTCCGAGGGATCGCAGCTTGATTTGTCTCATTTTTTCTCACCCTTTTTCTTGGTTTTCGACTTCTTTACCAGCAGTACGATCAGCACGGCTGCCAGCACCAGTACGACACCGCCGCAGACAGCAAGTCCGATGACCAGCATATTGTCGGGAGCTGTTTCGTCGGGTGTTTCCTCCGTGTCAGAATCATCATCCGCATCGGGAGCATCCGGCGTATCGACCGTAGCTTCGGGATCCTGCAGGCTCACGAATGTGAAACTGTTTTCGTAATCATTTTCGCTGTCGCTTGCAGTGCAGTACGACTGTGCGATGGAATTCGGCTCACCGTAAATGACGAATCCGCTGATAGGGGAAAGATTTTCGTCATAGCCGAATGCACAGAACTGGATTTCCGTAACGGTTGAGGGAATGGTAACGGATTCCAGTCCCGTTCCGCAGAACGCATACTGTCCGATCAGACTGACGGATTCGGGGAATTCGATCTCCGTCAGATTGGAACAGAACGCAAATGCGGCACTGTAAATTTTTTCAACACCGTTTTCGAAGGTTACATCGGAAAGCTTATCGCAGTAGGCAAAACAGTAATCGTCAACCTGCACCACGCTTCCCGGAATCGTGATCCGTTCAATGCCGGAATAGCCGAACGCCCATGCGTCGATGTAGCCGACCGTATCGGGGATGTTCACGCTCTTGAGCTTTTTGGTGTAGGCAAAGCAGCTCGGTGCGATCTCGTCCACCGTATCGGGAATGGTGTAGATCTCATCCGTCTTTCCTGCCGGATAGCAGACCAGAAATTTCTCATCATCGCCCAGCAGAACGCCGTCCTCCGTTGCAGAATAGTAGGGATTGCCCTCCTCGACCACGAATTTTTCGAGCGATGTGCAGCCGAAAAAGACGCTGCCGCCCATATCCTCCACAGATGCCGGAATGACAACGGAAGTGATATTGAATGCATTCAGAAAGCATTTGCTGCCGACATACACAACAGGTTTTCCGTCAATTTCTGATGGAATCACAACCTCGCCCATATGCCCCTGCACATGGAAATTCAGCAGCTTTACATTGCCGTTCTCATCAAGGCTGTAACTATAGGTACCGTCCTCCGTGATCAGCTTTTCGGGCTTTTCGGTGGAAGCCTCCGTTTGGGCTTGTGTTGCTTCCTCGGAAGCTGCGGTTTCCGTTAGGGCGGAGGTTGCCTCCGCAGCGTCGTTTTCGGCATATGCCGTCAGCGGCATTGCTGCAAGCAGCATCGCTGCAGCGGCTGCAAAAATATATTTTTTCATGTGTGACTTCCCCTTTTTATTTTCTGATCGCATCCCGCCGAATCGCAGGATGGATTTCATAAAATCATGTACAGATGATACATTGCCATTATACCATAATATTGGCATAATTGCAACCATTTTCATAATATTTTCAACAATCCATCACAGTGCGGAGCCTACACCGGCAATGTGCGGAGCCCGCACAGGCAAGATTTCCCGTTAGGGCTTGCCTTTGCATCCACGACCGCAATGCTCCTTTGCCTGCGGCAAGTGCGGAACCCGCACAGGCAAGATTTCCCGTTAGGAATTGCCTTTGCATCCACGATCGCAATGCTCCTTTGCCTGCGGCAAACGGAGCAAAGCTGTTTTCGATGAAACGTCCGACGCCGAAGGCGGCTTGTGTGCAGCGTATCATTGGAACAGGTGCGGAACCCGCACAGGCAAGATTTCCTGTCGGGGATTGCCCTTGCATTCAAGACCTTGCCTGTTGCAGGAGTAACAAACAAAAAAACCGAAAGGACGCACCTTTCGGGTTTTACTGTAATATTCCAACATGACCTATCCCATCACGAAACCGCCGTTCACCCCGAGCACCTGTCCCGTGATGAAATCCGCACTGTAATGGCACAGGAATGCCGTTGCTGCGGCAATATCTTCGGGAGTTCCGAGTCTGCCGAGGGGTGTTTCCTCTGCAAGCGTTCGCAGGGTTTCCTCGTCATAGCAGTCGAGCATGGGGGTGCGGATCACGCCGGGGGCAATGCAGTTGACACGGATGCCGCTCGGTGCGACCTCCTGTGCCAGAGCCTTGGTAAATCCAATGACCGCCGCCTTGCTTGCGGAATAATCCACCTCGCATGAGGCTCCCACCTGTCCCCACATGGAGCTGATATTCACGATGCAGCCGTTTTTTTGGCGAATCATCTGCGGCAGGAATGCACGGGTGCATTCGATCGTTCCCAGCACATTCACGTCGAACAGCCGTTTCCGCTGATTGGGTGAAATGTCCGTCAGCAGTCCCGAAAGTGAGATGGCTGCGTTATTCACCAGCACATCCAGTCTGCCCGTTCGGGCAAGCACGGTTTCCGCCATGGCTGTGATTGCAGATACATCGCCGAGATCCGCCTGTACAGCGAATCCCCCGAGCTTTGCGGCAGTTTTGTCCAGTCCGTCGCCGTGCGTGCAGTAGTGCAGTACGGGGAGAAAGCCCTCTCTTGCAAGTCTTTCGGCAATCGCCGCACCAATGCCGCCGCTTGCTCCGGTAATCAAAGCCGTTTTCATGCGGCAGCCTCCTGTTTTTTGCCAAAGGGTACGAACAGCAGGATCAGAATGACCACCGTCAGAACAATGGTGGTCGGGATGCCTGCTTCCGCACCGAAAGCACCGCCGTTGATGAGGTTTTTTCCCTCATTGAGGGAGAAGGAGAAAATGGAATCGCCCGAATCAATGCCGCTGACGGGCAGTCCGAAGAAATTGCCCTGCACGAAATTCCAGATGCTGTGCAGAGCACACGCACCCCAGAGATTATCCGTACGCAGCACATACAAGGAAAACATAATGCCGCAGAGTGTGAGGTTGATAAGGGCAAGCGGACTGATTCCGGGATTTGCACCGTGCAGAATTGCAAAGATCACGGAATTTGATACAACTGCAACCCACGGCTTGTGGTGACGCAGTACGGATGTCATGAAGTAACCGCGGCAGAGGACTTCTTCGCTCATGCCCTGAATGCCGAAGCCCACAAATGCAAGAATTACGCCCGAAGCCGTACCGCCTGCAAGACCGTTTGCAGTCAGACCGCCCATGATGTAGGAAAGCCCCACGACGGAGCTGAACATGGCAAATCCCACGGCAAGACCGAGCAGGTACTGCAAAAATGCTCCCTTTTTGGTAAATCCGATGGTATGTGCCTTTCTGCCCTCAACCACACGGCAGAACAAAAGACAGGTGATGGTAACGATCACTGTGCTGAACAGCATCAGCACCGTCATTGAGGAATCGGACGTCATATTGTAGATGTACTCTGTAATTTGTTCGCTGCTGATCTCTCCGCCCGTTGCATCCATTGTTTCTGTAACCCATGCAAGCATTTTGGGAATCATGCCTGCAACCAGAATACAGCTCTGCAGCATATTGGCGGTCAGAAATACGCCCACAAAGATCAGGCTCTGCAGCCAGAAATTTTTCGGTGTGCGGAACGGTTCAATGCTGCGGACACGATCCGTCATTGGGTAGTTTGTGATGAGTTTCATAGCAGTCCTCCATTATGTAGAATGTCGTTATTTGAGCAGCAGCCACAGCGGCAGAGCGATCTGCCAGATCAGCCCTGCGATGTTCACTGCCCAGAAATACCAGTGTTTAGTTTTATGCCGCAATACTTTCATACCCAGCAGTGCACCGACTGCACCGCCCAGAAAGCCGAGTCCGAGCAGCACCTTTTCCGGAACACGCCATGCGTGTTTTTTTGCCTTTGCCTTGTCCGCCGCATAAAAACAGAATGCCGCAATGCTCATGAGAGCATAGGCAGCGAGCAGAATCCAGACGATCAGTTGTTCGGTAATTTGCATCAGAATCCTCTCCTTTTCAGATCTTTTACAATGCTGAGATAGAATGCGGTCATATCGGAGATCTCATACTTTCCGTTTGGCTGCTGCTTTGAGAAACGTCTTCTCAGGTAATCCACCTCGTCGGGGTGGGAAATGCCACGCTTTGATGTACCTCTGTACACACCACGGAAGTTTGTCCAGCGTGCATTCTGCGGCGTGATCATACCGTCGTTTTCGCCCTCGAATAAGCTGACAATGGCATTGGGAATGCTCATGAACGGATCGCTCAGAGAGCTTTGCATTGCAAATGCAAAGCTCTGGTAGTACACCTTGGGATCATCGGGGTTGTGCCTGTTGAATTGCCGCATATAGTCCGTCGAAAGCTGACGGATCACATCAAACGTATGCGGATCCTGATCGCCGTAGTGACGCCGTATGCTGTCCGTGAGTGCCGAACCGATGTATATGGGCAGGGAAAGATGGGCAAGCAGCTTGTCGATCGTGATCGAACCGTGATGGGGCGAACCAATGGTGGTGACCGACGCTACTGTGTGCCCCATTCCGAGCGAGGAAACAAAATAACGTGCCTCCAGACCGCCCTTGGAATGACCGATCATATTGACCTTTTCCGCACCCGTTTCCTTGAGGATCTTCTGCACCACGGGTACAAGCTGCTTTGCATTCGATGCGATGGTGGCATTGCCGTCAAGATTTCCGAAATAGACCTTTGTTCCGTTTTGCCGCAGAATTTCCGGAATCCTGCCCCAGTACCAGGTACCGGGCATACCGTCATGAAAACCCATGCCGTGCAGCAGCACGATGGGGTATCTTGTCTGATAACGCAGCATACAAAACCTCCGAATTTTACGCTTTACCTTATTATTATAACAAATAGGTCGGATTATGTCAATGCAGTTTCTGCCATCACAAGCATTTCCGTCCTTCAACGGCTGATTGAAAAGTGGGACTCATAAAGTTCCCCCCGCCATAGGCGGTGGAAGAGCATGGAACTATCATCAGTCATTGGCTTTGAACACATCCGCAACCTCACTGATTGTTACAAATGCCTTGGGATCAATGGTGTGAATGATGCTTCGCATACGGGAGATCTGGAATCGGTTGATCACAAAATAGATGATCGTCTTTTCCGAATTGGAGTAGCCGCCCTTTGCGGAGATTTTGGTTGTTCCGCAGTCGAATGCCTTCATCAGTGCCTTGCTGATTTTTTCCGGTTCTTCGGTCACGATCATGACTTCCTTGCAGCGGTCGAAACCTTCAACAACAAAGTCCACGGTTTTCAAACCTGCGGCATAAGTGACGATGGAGTAAAGCGGCAGGATCCAGCTATGGATCAGGACGCCGCACACGATGTACAGCAGCACGTTATAGATCATGACAAAGGTGCCGACCGTGATATTCAGCTTTTTTGCAAATATGACAGCCATGACCTCGACGCCGTCGATTGCACCGCCGTATCGGATCGTCATACCGCTGCCGACGCCGGAGATCACGCCGCCGAACAGGGCACACAGCAGCAAGTCCTCTCCTGCAAGAGGCGACGCCATGCTCACGTCAATGGGAAGCACATCGGTGATCAGCCATGATGCAAGCGAATAGATGGTAACCGCAAAAATGGAGTATACCGTAAATACAATGCCCTGTTTTTTCAATCCGAACAGGAAAAGCGGAATGTTGAGAATTAAAAGAAAAACAGAAAGCGTCATATAGTCGGGCGTGATCTGGGAAAGCAGGATCGAAGTGCCCGAAATGCCGCTGTCGTAGAGCTTTACAGGTGCCAGAAAAATATTGACGCCGAACGCATTCACACAGCCGGCGATCAGCAAAAACATAAAATTCTGCCAGTTAAGTTGCTTCAGCTCAGAAATATATTTTTTGAAAAAACGCATTTGTGTTCCCCCTTACTATATTATTAATATATATATTATAGCATACAATCGGAAACTTTTCCAGTGGTTCAGGAAAATTTTTTGCGGGAATTTTCATAAAAAAAGACCTTGTCTTACGACAAGGTCTTTTTGGTGGGAGAGGACGGATTCGAACCATCGAAGCTAGAAGCAACAGATTTACAGTCTGCCCCCTTTGGCCACTCGGGAACTCTCCCACATAACTGGAGCTGGTGGACGGACTCGAACCCCCGACCTGCTGATTACAAATCAGCTGCTCTACCAACTGAGCTACACCAGCATCTCACGTTATGTATCGTCTGTCCCGACGACATTAACTATTATACCACAAATGCAAGGGCTTGTCAAGTGTTTTTTAAATTTTTTTTGAATTCTCAGAATCGGCAGAAAACGACGGTTTTTCGGGGTTTTCTATGCTGCTTGGGCGGGTGCGAAATGGACGATTCCAAAAATTGTGAAAAATGCATAAATGCATCTTTGGTTTATTTGTAATTTTTTGTGTGTCGGCTTTCATGGGAAACCCTTGACTTTTTGGCAGAAAAAAGGTATCATAGTAATAATATCAAAACGGAAATTGATACGCATATTTCTGGAAAGGATGGATTGGAATGCAAAACAAATTTGTAAAAGAGGGCCTGACATTTGATGATGTCCTGCTGATTCCGGCAAAATCCGATATTACGCCGAATATGGTGAATCTCGGCACAAGACTGGCGGGGGATATTCACCTGAACACACCGATCATGACCGCAGCGATGGATACCGTTACAGATTCCCGTATGGCGATCGCCATTGCTCGTGAGGGAGGTATCGGTATCATCCATAAGAATATGTCCATTGAGCAGCAGGCAGAGGAAGTTGACAAGGTAAAACGCAGCGAAAACGGCGTTATCGTGAATCCCTTCTCCCTGACGGAGGACAAGCTGGTTTCCGACGCTGATGAGCTGATGGGCAAATTTAAGATCTCCGGCGTGCCGATCGTAGACGGTGCGGGCAAGCTGGTAGGTATCATTACAAACCGTGATATGCGTTTCATGACTGATTTTTCCGCCAAAATCGGCGAGGTTATGACAAAGGAAAACCTCATCACCGCACCCGTCGGCACAACGATGGAGCAGGCACAGGAGATCCTGCGTCAGCACAAGATCGAAAAGCTGCCGCTGGTCGATGACAAGGGCTATCTCAAGGGTCTGATCACGATCAAGGATATTGAAAAGGCAGTAAAGTTCCCGAATTCCGCAAGAGATGCACGGGGCAGACTGCTGTGCGGTGCCGGCATTGGTATGACCGCAAACATGATGGAGCGTGCAGAAGCTCTCATCAAGGCACAGGTTGACGTGCTGGTTCTGGATTCCGCACACGGCCACAGTGCAAACATCATCAACGCACTGAAGAAGATCAAGGCTGCATTCCCCGAAATTCCCGTTATTGCAGGCAACATTGCAACAGCGGAGGCTGCAGAGGATCTGATCGCAGCGGGTGCTGACTGTCTGAAGGTTGGTATCGGCCCCGGCTCGATCTGCACGACAAGAGTTGTGGCAGGTATCGGCGTACCGCAGATCACAGCGGTTTACGACGTTGCGTGCGTTGCAAAGAAGCATAACATTCCCGTCATTGCCGACGGCGGCATCAAGTATTCCGGTGACATTGTCAAGGCACTGGCAGCGGGTGCGAACGTGGTAATGCTGGGCAGTCTGCTGGCAGGCTGTGAGGAAGCTCCCGGCGAAACTGAGATCTATCAGGGCAGACAGTTCAAGGTATATCGCGGCATGGGCAGTCTGGGTGCAATGGCTTGCGGCTCCAAGGACAGATATTTCCAGGAGAATGCAAAGAAGCTGGTTCCTGAGGGTGTTGAGGGCAGAGTACCTTACAAGGGTGTTGTGGCTGACACGATCTTCCAGCTCATCGGCGGTATTCGTTCCGGTATGGGCTACTGCGGCTGCGAGACGATTCCGGAGCTGTGGGAGAAGGCTCAGTTTGTACGCATTACAGGTGCAGGTCTGAAGGAAAGCCATCCGCATGATATTTATATCACAAAGGAAGCTCCGAACTATTCTGTGTCCATCTGACGCTAATGAAAAGCTATACTCAGTTTCTTGGGTATAGCTTTTCTTGAAATAGGAAAGGAAATGAATGATATGAGGGATAAAATTATCAGAATCCAATGGAGCGAACCGTTGCTTCTTCATGACGCAATCAAAAGTGACATTGCACAAAAACAAGGCTTATATTACATAACACGGTTTTGGGGTAAAAATGAATCGAGCATATATTTAGGAAAGGCGACAAAGTTAAACACAATCAAACACAGACTGGAATCACACAGAGACAGCTGGATTTCTAATTATAGAGGAAAGATTTATGTAAGAATGGGAATGATTGTTTATCCAAGAACGTCGGATGTTTATGAGAAAGAGAAGCTCATCGACCACGCAGAACGTGCCATTCTTTATGACAAGGCACACAGCAAATTGTTCCCCGAAAACATTCAGAACCGTAAGGGGTATACATATACAGACTTGTATCGGATTGAAAATGAAGGGGATATATTCCAGTTAAAGTCATCTATACGGATGCAGGAACATTAAGTAAAAAGGACGATGCATTTGCATCGTCCTTTTTATGTCTGTGTATTTACGAAATACTGTACTTTTCATACTAATACCTTTAACTCTGATAGACAAAGTCTATCAGAGTTAAAGGGATTGCATGAGACGGGATTTGAACGCATTGCGTTCAAATCGGCGGATGACGTAGTCACCCGCCCTCCAAACTCCAATTGTCTATTGGAGTTTGGAGGATTAGTATCAAAATTGTCAATGAAATTTTTATTTCCAAACTCTGCCTGATTGGGTGCTTGTGCGTATCGAATGCTCAAATTCCCACATGATGTTAAATCAATTTGCTTATCAAAAAGTATTTTTCTCAAAAATTTCCGGCATAAATCGAGAATCCGGACGCATACTAAACACAGGAACCGCAAAAGGTTCTGTTTATCTGTATTATGCGAAAACGGAAGTTTTCGGGTATACAAACGAGTCCGCTTTGACGGATTCAAAAAGAAACGAGGTGTTCCGAATGTGGGATAAAATTGCACTGACGCTGCTGATCATCGGCGGCATTAACTGGGGACTGGTCGGCATTTTCCAGTTCGATCTGGTTGCATGGCTGTTCGGCGGGGCAGATTCCCTGATCAGCAGAGCGGTATACATTCTTGTTGCCGTTTCCGCTGTCTGGTGTTCTACGCTGCTGTTCCGTCTTGACAACGAAACCGAGCATATCACATCCAGTGTGCACTAATTGCGTTCTGCCAGTCCGCCTACAGCGGGCTGGCAGAACATCTTTTAAGCCCCGCCTCACAGCGGGGCTTTTGTTCGCTCTGATATAGCTGCTGCATTTGTTGCAAATCGTCAATAATATTCCAAAAGGCTGCTGTTTTTGTGCAACACGCATAAATAATATGAAGAAATTTCTATTGCCAAAAACCGCAAAAGGCGGTTTCTTAACATTCAGTTCACAAAACGGGGAATGAACTGTGCTATAATTTTACTTATAAAGGAAGGAATGACGGATCTGCAAGGGGCGGATTCCGTTAAATAAGCTGTACTTTTGAAAGGATGATTGAACCATGTTTTCTAAGACTATGACAAATCGCATGAAGGCAATTGCGGTTGCGGCATTGATGTGTGTATCTGTTGCTGCCACTTCCGTATCCATCATGACGGCTTCCATGCCCGTTGACGCTGTTTCCATCGGTGAAACGCTGAAGGTAAAGGGTGTGTACAGAGGTACTACTGTAGAGATCGGCAGCAACCTTGACGCCATCACATTCACGCTGGTTGCGGACTACACCGGCAACTTCAGCTACGGCTTCGGTATCGGCATCACAAAGGATCCTTACTGGAAGGAATGGGACGGTTCCAAGGGCAAGTGGGTTGCTGAGGCACCCGGCACGGATGTTGCCGTTGTTGAGGGTGAGGAATTCACCGTTACGATCGACACCTCCTCTCTGGATCTGAAGTATGACCCCGCATCCTCGCAGTATCCGGGCGAATATGAATTCCGTAACTACTACAGCGGCACGGGCGGCAAGGTAGAAATCATCTCTGCTGTTTCCGGCAAGGGCGACAGCGGCAGCAATGATGATGACGATACTCCCACAAAGCCCTCCAATCCGGGCAGCGGCAGTGCCATCACGGACGGTTCCACAAGCAAGAACCAAACGAGCGGTACATGGAATTTCAAGGATAACGGCGACGGTACGGGCACAATGACTGCGACGCAGGCAAGACAGCTGAGTGAACTGGGATACCTGCTGACAGCCGGCTATGACGAGGATACTTATGCGGCTGAGGGTGTCACTCCCGAGGAGGGCGATCCCATTAACAGCCACAAGTTCGGTTACGGTGACTTCGGTCTGTCCGCCAATATCGGCCCGACAACGATGGAGGAAGTCGGGGATGACAGCAGGGATTGTATCACCATCGAATCCCTGACGGCGACCATCACAAGTGATGTTGCGATCAAGAGATTCATGTACGGCGGCGGTCTGAACGTTCTCAACGAATCTCCTGCCGATGTGGAATCCGCAAAACGCCTTGCAGAGATGGAGGGCAAGGAAACTGCCGGCTACTGGTACAACGACATGGGCGAGGAAAAGCTGGAAGAAGCTCTTGACGCCGGTGCGGAATTTGAGATCGAAGTTGGACAGGGCTATGATCTGGAAGCTTCCACAAAGAATCCGCTGGGTGAATATTTCAGCGTGGTATGGGATGTTCCGGAACAGGTACAGCCCTATGCGAACAACGGACAGATCTCCTTCCAGTTCTGGTACGGCGAGGAGGATGCGGAGGAATACACCGCACTCGAAGAAGTTACCATGGAAGAAGCGATTCTGACCTACACAGAGAAGAAGACCTTTGATTATACAGATTCCGCAAGTGCCGATGTTGATACTGCAGTTGAAGCAGGCGGCGAAATGGTAGGCGTAGCTTATGCGGATCTCGGACTTGACGCAAACAGCAAGGTGGGTGCAGTGGTATTCACACTGGATGTCGGCTCCGACCTTGACAAGCTCGTTTACGGCGTTGGTACCTCTGTTGGAGAGGACTGGGCTATGTGGGCAGACAGCGAAGGCGGCGATGAGTGGAATTATGTGCTGACCGACGTAGAATCCGGCAAGGTTGAGATCTGTTGGATCGTTCCCGAGGGCGTGGATGTCAACGAGGAATACGGCAATGTTCAGCTTGGCTACTGGTACGGCGGCAAGGATGGCAAGGAACTCGACGAGATCACACTGGAATCCGTGGAAGTATACTATGCACAGGAAGAAGCTCCGACTGAGCCTCCGACAACTGAACCTCCGACGACGGAGCCTCCCACGGAACCTGAGCTGGAAGCCGACTACGGTGACGTAGACTGCAACGGCAAGGTTGACATTCTGGACATCATCGTTCTGAACAGAAACCTGCTTGGTTCCGGAAAACTGACGGCACAGGGACAGCTCAATGCTGACGTTGACCTTGACGAAAAGCCTTCTGCAAACGATTCACTGAGCATTCTCAAGTACATTGTAAAGCTCATCGACAAGCTCCCCGTATAGTGGCGGGTCGCCACTGACGAGTTATCCTGTCCGGATAGTCTTTGGAGCACGAACCGCAATGTGCTTTCGGCTGTGCCGAGCAGCACAAAGCTGTTTTACGAAAGCGGCCGCCGCACAAGGCGGCTTGGGTGCAAGGTATTATTGCAGAAAATGGCGAATTACATGAAAATCAAAAGCTCACCCGTGAGGGTGAGCTTTTTACTTACTCTGTCTTTTGCCTGTCCGCATCGGGTGCGTCATTCTCCTGCTGGGAGATGAATCGTTCCGCAAGCGTCTTGGTAATGCTTGCACAGACGCCGACCTGCATGACCAGATCGTAGATCCTGTCGGAGATGCGTTCCTGCTCCTGTAAAAGCGGAATCGCCACACTGTCGGTGTTATCCGCGACAAACTGGTATGCCTTGAGCTGGTTGACCACGAAGGAATTGTACCGAATCCGCAGCATTTCGCCCTCTAAATCGGGCGGAAACATCTTCTGAATCGCGGAAATTCCCAGTGCATCCTTCAGAGAACAGATCACCACCAGATATGCGAGATGTGCCTTGCCGTATTTCTTTTTCACGGGCGGCGGCATGATACGCATCTTGACGTAGTTGTTGATCATGGATGCAGTCACAACTTTTTCCTCACCGCCGTCGCCGATCGCAAGATAACGGTTGATCAGCACGATCATCTGATCCATGTACAGCTCCAGATCGGGGAATTCCTCCCATTTCGGAAGCTGAAAACAACGCAGCATCGAGGAAACCTCATGGTAATAGCTGCTGAAATTGTCCTTGTCGTAACGCATAGCACACCTCCTGCACCAAACTCTCTGTACGTTATTTTTATTATAACATCTTTTTGTTCCTTTGTCCATAAGCTTTGGGAAAATTTTTATGAAAATATTTTGGGAAACCGCTTGACAAAATACAGCATATGATGTAATATAGTATTAGATACCAGATTCGATTTTGACTGTAACGAGCGGCAGATTCTGCCGGAACTATTGTATAAAGGAGCGAGAATTATGAGTGAATTTGTAATTATC
>JAZOBK010000179.1:0-3634 GCA_045595985.1 Oscillospiraceae bacterium | reverse complement strand
GCAGGACTGCATGACAAAGAGCCGAACAGGGGCTTATGCCTCTTTCTTTTCAGCGGTCTTCTTGGTTCTTGTGGTTTTCTTTGCAGCAGGCTTTGCCTCAGCAGCGGTTTCGGTCTTTTTGGTTCTTGTGGTCTTCTTTGCAGCAGGCTTTGCTTCAGCAGCGGGAGCAGCTTCAACGACATCTGCCTTTGCAGCAGCCTTCTTTGCGGTAGTTTTCTTCGCAGCGGGCTTCTTTTCAGCCGGCTTCTTAGCAGCTGCCTTCTTTGCAGCGGGCTTTCTTGTCTTCTTTACGGGGAGCTGTGCAAATACGGCACTGAGCATCATCATCTTGTCATAGTTGCCCTCAAAGTAGATAGAACCATCGGCAACAGCCTGTTCCACGTTTTGCTTGCCTGCCATTACAGCCAGGAGGATCTCCTCGGAAACTGTCACCATAGCATCTCTGTCAACATAATCATAGGGCTCAACGTTCAGCTTGCCGTCAGTGGCTTCAATATAGAAAATGCCCTCTGCCTCTCCTGTTATGTTAACCTGTACAGCGATATGCTCGCTGACAGCGGAAGCGTCAACAGCGGTCAGAGTATCCTGTACGTTTTTCACCAGTTCATGATATGTCATGATAAAATTCACCTTTCTTTTTATGAAGTTTTCGCTTGTTATGGATATATTATAACGTAACACGAGGGATTCGTCAATGAAAATTCCGAAATTTCCGCATTTAACACAAGATTATCCCATGATTTCCGCATTTTTTTAGATAAAGAGTGCATAGAATTGTAAGGCTGCCTGTTTTTGGCGAAATATCTGAAAAAACAGGTAAAAACACGCACCGGAAAACAGTATGCGTTTTTACTCGGAATATGTCTGTTTTGTATATTTTCCACAAGCAAAAGATGAAAATGTGAGGGAATCTCTTGACGATGTTTTGGAAATGGAGTATAATAAAGATAACAATGAATTAAGGAGGGATTCTTCTTGACTAATATTTTATTTGCAGCTTCCGAATGCGTACCGTTCATTAAGACGGGCGGACTTGCCGATGTTGTCGGTGCACTGCCGAAGAACCTTGACAAATCCCGTTTTGATGTGCGTGTCATCATTCCTTACTATACCTGTATTCCGGCACGTTTCCGCAATTTCTTCCACTACCGTCACCATTTCTACATGGATTATGCGGGCAGGCAGGAGCACGTTGGCATCATGGAGTATGAATATGACCGCATCAAGTATTATTTTGTAGACAATGAGTATTATTTCAGTGGTGCAACCCCTTACGGCAGCGACCTGAAGTGGGACATTGAGCGTTTCACATTCTTCTGCAAGGCAGTGCTTGCGATGATGCCCGTGATTGGATTCCACCCCGACATTATCCACTGCCATGACTGGCAGACAGGTCTGATCCCCGTGCTGATGCACAGCACCTTTGCCACACACCCGTTCTATCAGGGCGTGAAATCCATCATGACCATTCACAATCTGCGTTTTCAGGGTATCTGGGACGTTGAAACATTCCAGAAGAACACAAGCCTGCCGGATTATATGTTCACCCCCGACAAGCTGGAATTCCACAAGGACGCCAATATGCTCAAGGGCGGTCTTGTGTATGCCGATTATATCACAACTGTAAGCGATACCTACGCTGAGGAGATCAAGACGCCGCAGTTCGGCGAACAGCTGGAAGGTCTGCTTTCCGCAAGATCCCAGTCCCTGCGTGGTATTGTCAACGGCATTGATTATGATGTATACGATCCGCAGACGGATGAGAAGATCTTCTGCAAGTACGGTGCACAGGATGTTCTGGAGGGCAAAAAGCAGAACAAGCTGCAGCTGCAGGCAGAGCTTGGCTTGCCGCAGGATGAGGGCAAGATGGTGATCGGACTGATCTCCAGACTGACCGATCAGAAGGGCTTGAATCTGCTGTGCGATGTGTTCGATCGTTTCATGGATGAGCACACGCAGTTTGTACTGATCGGTACGGGCGATCCGAATTACGAGAATGCGTTCCGCTATTTTGCAGGACGTTATCCCGACAGGGTTTCTGCGAATATCTGCTACAATGATGCACTGGCACATAAGCTGTATGCGGGTGCGGATATGATGCTGGTGCCGTCCCTGTTTGAGCCGTGCGGACTGACGCAGCTGATTTCCCTGCGTTACGGTTCTGTGCCGCTGGTGCGTGAAACGGGCGGTCTGAAGGATACGGTTGAGCCGTACAATGAATTTGAACTGACGGGAACGGGCTTCACGTTCGGGCCGTTTTATGCGGAGGATTTCCTGAATACCGTGAATTACGCAAAGTCGGTGTACTTCAATTACCGCAGCAACTGGGATGATATGGTTCGCCGCGGCATGGCAAAGGATTTCTCCTGGAACAGTTCCGCAGGTCAGTACGAGGGTATGTACGAGTGGCTGCTCGGTAGATAATTATGATTTTTCAGAATGATTCCCCCGCCAAAGGCGGGGGAATCATTATAAATATGTTTTTCAAGGAGGATTATGATGAATCACGAAGAAAAAGCAAGGGCTTTATTTAAGCAGGGATATAATTGTGCACAGGCGGTGCTGCTGGCATTCTGTGATGTGACGGGACTGGATGAAAAAACGGCATTGATGCTGTCGTCGTCCTTTGGCGGCGGCATGGGAAGAATGCGTGAGGTCTGCGGTGCGGTCAGCGGTATGTTCATGGTGGCGGGACTGCTGTACGGCTACCATGAAACGGGCGATCAGACGGGCAAAACGGAGCATTATCAGCGGATCCAGACACTTGCTGAGGAATTTCGCAAAGAAAACGGCTCCATCATCTGCCGTGAACTTCTCGGACTTCCGGGCGGTGCGGATTCCCCCGTTCCGGAGCTGCGGACGGATACCTACTACAAAAAACGTCCCTGTGCCGAACTTGTGGCAATGGCGGCGGGGATCATGGATGGATACATCGAAAGCAACAGATAATGCAGATCCCCCAAATGCTGTCGGGCATTTGGGGGATTGGTATTATTTTCGTTTTTCGGAATAGGAATCAAACAATTCGGAAAACTGCTGCTTGTCCTCATCCTTCGGCAGAATCCTCTCAGCGTAGATCAGATACATATTGTCATGGCTGTTGGTGGACTGGTTGATGCTGGGTTCTCTGTACGTGTTGTCGTAATAAAAAGCCTGCAAGCTGTCCACACCGTCAAATTCAATAAAGTACACACAGTAATTTCCGTTCTGCTCCGCCCTGCCGAATGCGGAAATGTATGCATCCTTTTCGGATTCCGGAATCTTGACATTGTAAATTTGCAAAAGCTCTGCCTGCTCCTGTGCCGACAGATCGGTGATGTACTGTGCGGAATCGCCGAAGAAATGCCGCATCTTATGATTTTTGTTGAAATCATGGATCTTCAGCCCTGCCTGTGTGAGCGTGACAAGCAGACCGAGAACGGTAAAAATGGTAATGCCACGTTTTTTCTTGCTTTTCTTTTCGGTTTCTTCCATAGCGTATCCTTTCTTAGTGGGGCTTTTTTTCAATTATACCACCGCTGTATTTCCTTGTCAAGATGCGTTGGAGCAGGAACTATATCGGGAGGGTACTGCGTTTCCTCCGTACCGCAAAAGGTGGATGCAAAGGCATTCCCTCAGCTTGTAGAAAAAGTCC
>JAZOBK010000178.1:0-3940 GCA_045595985.1 Oscillospiraceae bacterium | reverse complement strand
CGACATGGCTACGATCCGACTTGGAAACGTCACAGAAATACCTGTACGCAAACCGCCTTGCCTTCCCAAAATATGCGGAGCTTTGCCGAAAATTAGACTGCGACTATGAGAGAAAGGACAACTATGTCTACTCCATCGGCGATATAGAAGTGTTGGAACAGGAGATGTCCGCACTTTCGAAAATCGGCTATCCTGCACAGTTTCGTAAGAAACTGCCGTTTCCGTTTCAGACGGCAGGTGCGGTGATGTTCCCCAATCAGGCACAGTTACATCCGCTGAAATTTCTATCCCAAATTGCGAGAGATCTGCCGATCTATGAGAACACTTTCGTCAAGGAAATGCGTGGAAATACAGCAGTTACGGATGCGGGGAATATCCGTGCAAAAACAGTGATCGTGGCAACACATTTTCCGTTCATCAACAAGCACGGCAGCTATTTTCTGAAGCTTTACCAACACCGTTCCTATGTGCTTGCCCTGGAGAATGCACAGGAATTGGACGGGATGTATGTGGATGAGAGCAAGACGGGGCTGTCATTCCGCAATTACGGAGATTATCTTCTTCTTGGCGGAGGCGGGCATCGCACGGGAAAAAAAGGCGGAAACTGGACGGAATTGGAGCACTTTGCCCGACAATATTATCCGACGGCGAAGGAGTATTGCCGCTGGGCGGCACAGGACTGCATGAGTCTGGATGATATGCCATATATCGGGCAGTATTCCGGCAGGACAACACAGCTTTTCACAGCGACTGGCTTCAACAAATGGGGCATGACGGGGGCAATGCTCTCGGCGATGCTCCTCTCCGATCTTGTGCAAGGGAAGAAAAATGAATATGTCGATGTGTTCAGCCCGTCGAGAAGTATTCTGAAGCCACAGCTATTTGTCAACAGTCTGGAGGCGGTGACAAATCTTCTGTCATTCACAAGCAGACGCTGTCCGCATCTTGGCTGTGCACTCCATTGGAACAGTGCAGAACATTCATGGGATTGTGCCTGTCACGGCTCACGCTTTGCCGAGGATGGCAGGGTGCTGAATAATCCTGCGAATGGCGAGTGAAAATGTGTATTCCCATCCCGATTGTATCGGGATGGGAATATGAGTACATTCAAATACAACTTGAAATTTCTGGATGGATGTGCTATAATAAACATATCGAAAGGAGGAAATGCCATGAAACATACAAAATGTCTGTCCGTATTCCTTGCCGCAATGATTCTCGCAGGCGGAATCCTGCCAATGAAGGAACTTCACGCCGAGATTGTGGATATGGCTTTAACCGAGAATGCCTATATTGAATCATCAAACGATGATTTTGCCTATAGAGTGTACAGTGACCATATTGAGATTACCAAGGTGCTCGATTCCAGTAATGAGGTTCAGATTCCCGATGAGATCGAGGGACTGCCCGTTACCGACTGGAATCCGGAAACAACGTTCCGGTCAATTTATGTCAATCAGTTTTCGATTTCCGAGGATAATCCCTATTTCTCCATTGTCAATGACGGTCTGATCTGTAATACTTCAAAAGTCTATATTCTCTATCTGGGACAGGAGGGGGAGTATGACAAGTATAATGGCCCATGGCTTGAGGATTATGTTGTACCCGATGGGATCAGGTTCATCGGTAATGCGGCATTCAGAAACGGTCATGCGATCAAGCATATTACTATTCCCGATTCTGTTGAAATGATCGGTTTTGGTGCATTGCAGAACACGCTTGTGACAAAGGTCAGCATCTCTGCAAATATCAACAGAATTGAGCCAGCGGCACTTAATTCGAATCACCTTGAGGAAATTGAACTTAATGCTGAAAATCCGCACTTCACGCTCATTGACGGTGTTCTGTTCAATCAGGAAAAGGACACTCTGATATGCTATCCGCAGGCAAATCCGTCCGAATCCTACACGATTCCCGAAGGTACGGTAAACTTGCTTAGCTCCTGTTTCATCAACTGCCGTAATATCAAGGAAATTACATTGGCGTCCACCTGCAGGGATGTTGAGGGGGAGCTGGACTCGTTGTTTTCACTTGAAAAATGTGAGGTGTCCGAGGAAAACCCCGTCTATGCAAGTTATGGGGGACTGCTCTACAGCAAGGACAAAACCCAACTGATCAAAGTGCCGATCAAAGCCACGGATACGGATGAATTTATCGTTCCCGACGGTACAAAGGCAATTGCAGACTATGCAATCAATAATTGCAACATCGACAGCATTACACTTCCAGCCAGCGTGAAAAAGGTCGATCGTTACGCTTTTGTAAATGGTTACTGTCATTTGAAATCGCTGACCGTTTACAATCCCGAATGTGAGCTTGAAGGTGTCAGCTCCAATTTCCGTATGCGTTGGGATGGTACGGAAATGTCATACTACGGAACGATCTATGGCTATGAGAATTCCACAGCTGAAAAATACGCACGCAAACAGGGAATAGAGTTTGTGCTGCTTGAAGATGTTCCCGAACCCACCACTGAACCCACCACGGAAGCACCGGAGGAGGATACAGCGTGTGATGTAAACAATGATGGGGAATTCAGCGTTACGGATCTGATCCTGCTTCAGAAGTATCTCCTTGGCGTATCCGATACAGAGCTTGCTGACTGCAAGGCAGCGGATTTCTGTGAGGACGGCAGAATTGATGCATTCGACCTCGGCTTGATGAAAAGGAAATTGTTGAGGGGATAGCTTATAGATGCTTTATTTCTGCTCGCCGGAAAAACATTTTCGAAAATTTGACTGTTAAAAAATTCATTCCCCCGCCTTCGGCGGGGGAATGTTGTTCTTCCAGCTCACATGAGGCGGGCTGAATGCTTTGTGAAAATTATACCGGAAGCTTGTCGATCAGCTTAACAAGGTATTTGAGAATATTCAAAGAGTCGGGAGAACCGGGTGTGCCGTCCTTATCTACGTCGGCATTGCGTTCTCCTTCATCTGTCAGCTCTGCATCGCCCAGCAGTGCCTTGTTCAGGAGAATTACGTCCAGAACATCGACCGTGCCGTCCGCATTGACATCACCGTACAGAATGTCGGGTGCATCGGATCCATTGAGATAAGCAACCTGTACACCTGTAGTCTTAGCGTATTCTTCAGCAGTGGAGCCGGCATTGCACTTCACAATGAAGTCCTCAAGAACCATATGAATGAAAATGTATGAGTATTGACCGTTTGCTGTAAACGTGGAGGTGCAGCCGAATGCTTCCTTGCCAATTACAGCATCGTCGGCGTTGATTGTTACCTCGGGAAGATCCGTACAATTCACGAATGCTTCCAATCCAATATTATTTACGCCTGCCGGAATCGTCAGTGAAGTCAGTCCGCAGCCGGCGAATGCACTTTGTTCGATGACCTTCAGGCTTTCCGGAAGTGTGACGTCAGTCAGATTCTCGCATCCATTGAATGCACCTGCACCGATTTTTTCCACACCTTCGGGAATCACAACGGAAGTGATGGATTTGTTAAGCTTGAATGTAGAGCCGAGGATCGCAGTGACACCATCCGGAATTACAATATCTCCCTTAGCGGTTGTGCCGTCGATGAGAATATTGTTGATGATGAGCAGCGGGGAATCCACAAGCTGTTTCTTCAGCCACGCTGTATCACCAAATGCCTTGGAACCGATTGATTCAATGGAAGTCGGCAGCGTCAGCTCGCTGAGAAGTCCGCAGCGATAAAATGCTTCGTTGCTGATGGAGGTTACACTTTCAGGCAGAATCACCTCTGTTACGTTTGACTTGTATTTGCCGAAAATCTGCTCACCGATGGTGGTGACGCCATCGGGAACTGTGATAACGACCGGATCGGGAGTGCCGTCATCCACAGGGATTTCCGGTTCGGGAAGCTGTACACCTGCGGAGGGCTGGCTTACAATAATTCCGCCGCTTTGTTCACACAGATAGGATGTCAGCCATGCAAGCGGTGCATTCCAGTTGATCGTACAC
>JAZOBK010000177.1:0-8725 GCA_045595985.1 Oscillospiraceae bacterium | reverse complement strand
GCTACGATCCGACTTCGCCGAAATTTGTCAGAATTAAGCGAAACCGCTTGCAATCCTTTGGTTTTAATGCTATAATAGAATTATGACAGGCTCTGTGCTTCCGCTTGTGCGAAGCACAAAGGAAGCGATTGCGGGCACAGGCTCTGTGCTTCCGTTTGTGTGAAGCACAAAGGAAGCGATTGCGGGCACAGGTTCTGTGCTTACTTGGAGATCAGTGCCAGTGTGTCACGGGCAATGAGCAGTTCCTCGTTGGTCGGTACAACCCATACCTGAACTCTGGAATCGGACTGGGAAACCTTTGCAAGCTTGCCCTTAATGCCGGCATTGGCAACAGTGTCGATCTTGATGCCCAGAACATCCATGTCGGAGCAAACTGCCTCACGAACGTCGGGAGCATTCTCACCGATACCGCCTGTGAACAGTACAGCGTCCAGACCGTTCATGGCAGCTGCAAATGCACCGATGTTCTTCTTGATCTCGTATACAAGGATTTCTTTTGCGAGCAGTGCACGCTTGTTGCCCTGATCGGCAGCAGCGGTAACGTCACGGTTGTCGGAACCAACACCGGATACACCGAGGAAACCGGACTTCTTGTTCATGTAGTCGGACATTTCAGCAGGTGTAAAGCCGTGCTTTTCCATCAGGAAAGTGACTGCGGACGGGTCAACCGCACCTGTTCTTGTGCCCATCAGGATACCGTCGAGAGGTGTGAAGCCCATGGTGGTGTCAACGGACTTACCGCCATCAACAGCAGTGATGGAAGAACCGTTGCCCAGATGGCAGGATACGATCTTCAGTTCCTTGACATCCTTGCCCATTGCCTCAGCCAGTGCTGCGGAAACAAAACGATGGGATGTGCCGTGGAAGCCGTACTTACGAACATGGTATTCCTCATAGTCAGCATACGGGAAACCGTACATATAAGCCTTTTCGGGCATGGTCTGGTGGAATGCAGTGTCAAATACAGCAGCCTGCGGAACACTCTCCGGCAGAACCTGCTTGCAGGCACGCAGAGCCAGTGCATGAGCGTGGTTGTGTACGGGAGCCAGTTCACGCAGAGCGTCGATCTGATCAATGATCTCATCCGTTACCAGTGTGGTTTCGGAGAAGATTTCTGCACCCTGTACAATACGATGACCAACTGCGGAGATCTCGTCCATGCTCTTGATGACAGCGGCATCGCCGGTTGTCAGAACCTTGACCAGTTCCATGAAAGCCTCGGTATGTGTCGGGAAATTGCAGTCAGCAGCATAGCTTCTGCCGTCTGCGGTCTTGTGTGCGATATGACCGTCAATTCCGATACGGTCACAGTTGCCCTTTGCCAGTACGCTCTCATCCTTCATGTCCAGAAGCTGGTACTTCAGGGAGGAGCTGCCTGCGTTTACTACAAGAATCAGCATATGTAATCGTCCTTTCGATAAAAAATAATTGATTTGATAGCCAAAAAAGGCATTACCATTAACTATTATATACTTTTTTCGAAAAAAAGCAAGTCTTTTTTTGAAATTTCATAAAAAATTCTGTCGCTGCCGCCGAAATCCGATTTCTGTCAACGGAGCAAAAAGAAACTCATCAAAGGAAAAGGAGAAACCATCATGAAAGTAAGTGCCATCATCTGTGAGTACAATCCCCTGCACAATGGTCATGTGCATCACATTCAGAAAACCCGAGAAAACGGAGCAACGCACATTATCGGTGTTTTGAGCGGAAACTTCGTGCAGCGTGGCGATGTAGCTTTGCTTGACAAGTTTGACCGTGCAAAGCTTGCCGTGCGTTACGGTGTGGATCTGGTGATCGAGCTGCCCGTTGCATTTTCCAATGCGACAGCGGAGCTGTACGCAACGGGTGCAGTTTCAATACTGAATAACATCGGCATTGTGGATGAACTGAGCTTCGGAAGCTCCTGCCGTGATCTGGAATGTCTGGAGCTGCTCACGGAGGCTTCGCTTTCCACTACCCAGCAGTATCTTGACCGTATCCGTGATCGTATGCGTCAGGGGGAATCCTATCCTGCGGCACTGTGGGAGGTTGTTCGCCAGCGTTACGGCAACAAGGTTGCGGGCATGATGCATGACCCGAACAATATGCTGGCAATTGAGTATATGAAGGCTATGCACAAGGTGGGAGCGGATTTCAAGCCGTTCACGATTGAGCGTCAATGCGTCATCCATGACAGTATGGAACCGAACGATATGTTTGCAAGTGCAAGCTTTATCCGCAAATCCATTATGGACGGCGATATGGCATATCTGGACTATGTGCCCGAGGCAACCAAGAAGCTGATCGCCCAGCGTTCGGGCGAGGGAAGGCTTGCAGATGTTCGCCGTCTGGAGCGTATGATCCTGCATCGCATCCGCACCATGCAGCCCGAGGAGCTGCTGGAGCTGCCGGATGTGAGTGAATCCCTCCAGAACCGTATCTATGCAGCAAGGCGTGCGAACAGCTGGGAGGAGCTGCTGGCAGGCGTCAAGGCGAAGTGCTACACCATGTCACGCATCCGCCGCATCATGATGGCGGCGGTGATCGGCATCCGCAGGGATGATCTGCGGTACTATCCACCCTACGCAAGGGTGATCGCATTCAACGAGAGGGGCAAGGAGCTGATGGGCTATGCGAAGAAGAAAAGCCGCATTCCGATCGGCACATCCTTGGCGAAGCTCAGTGAGGAAGGCCGCCTTGCGAACAAGTTTGTCCGTCTGGAGGAGAGAGCGTCGGATGTTTACGGACTTTCCGTGGAGAGTATGTTCTCGGCGGAACAGGATTTTCGCATGAAGATCGTTCCTGAGATGAGCAAATGAGTGTGTTTTCGGGAAATATCCGTGCAGTGATTCTGGATCTGGACGGTACGCTTCTGGATTCCATGCCGCTGTGGCATGAAATTGATCTGGCATTTCTCGGTGAAAACGGCATTGTGCCGCCCGATAATATTTCCGAGATCGTCGGCAAGATGAGCATTATGGAATGGGCGGAATATTTCATCCGTGAATTTTCCATGCCCCATACACCCGAACAGGTTATCCGACGCATTGAGGAAATGGCGGAAACCGCCTACAGGGAAACCATTCCGCTGAAAGCCCATGTGACGGATTTTCTGGACGCACTGGATGCATGGGGACTGCCCTACGGCGTTGCCACGGCGACGTATCGAAATTCCGCATGGGCGGCACTGAAACGTCTGGGGCTTGCAGAGCGTATGCGGTTTGTGCTGACGGGCGAGGATGTTGAGGGCGGAAAGTCCACTCCCGAGATCTATCTGCGGTCGGCAGAACTGCTTGGCACAGCACCCGAGGAAATACTGGTGGTGGAGGATGCCCTGCACTGTGTGCAGACGGCGGCAGCGGCAGGATTCCTGACAGCCGGTGTGTACGATGCGGCAACACTGCCCGAGGAATGGCAGGAAATGCAGCGGATCTGCACGGTGACGGGGGAGAACCTCAAGGAGATTTTAGAGAAGATATGAAAAATTAAGCCTTCCCCCGCCATAGGCGGGGGAAGGCTTTCAATATGGTCTGAATGTACTTTTTTACAGCAGCACGCAGCCCGTATTGTCGATTTTCAGGTCATGCACCTGCCAGCCGGAAAGCCCTGCGTTGTCCAGTGAGAAACGCATTTTTCCTGCGAAGAATGTATTCTCCTCGTCGGCGATCGCCATTACCGTGGGGCCTGCACCGCTGATGTACGCCGCATACGCACCGTGTGCATAGGCAATGTCGAACACCTCGCGGGCGTGGGGGATGAGAGCCATGCGGTAGGGCTGGTGGAGCTTGTCGTGCACCGCCGTGCGGAGATTCTCAAACTTGCCGGTCAGCAGGGACGCTGAGAACAGTGCGGCTCTGGAGAGATTGTACACCGCATCCTTGTGGGAGATCTCCGTAGGAAGGCAGCCCCTTGCCTTTTCCGTTTTCAGCTCAAAATCGGGGATCATTGCCACAAAGCGGAGCTTTGTATAAACCTCCTGCTTCACCCAATGCACCCTCCTGCCGTCGAATACGGCGGTTACGATGCCGCCAAGTAGGGCAGGTGCGGTGTTGTCGGGATGTCCCTCGATCTGTGCCGCAAGATCGACCAGATCGTCCTGCCCGAGGGGATTGCCCAGCAGGTGATTGGCACCGGCAAGACCGGCGACGATGCAGGCGGAACTTGAACCCAAGCCCCTTGTCATGGGGATGTTGTTTGTCTGCACAAGCCGCAGTCCGTGCAGCTTTTTTCCGCAGATCTCAAACAGATCCCTTGCGGAAACGTAGATCAGGTTTTTATCGTCCGTCGGTACGGGCGTGCCGTCAGCGGAGGTGATGTCAATGCGGTCGCATTCCTCCATCTCCACATAGTTATAGTATTGGAGTGCCAGCCCCAGTGCGTCAAAGCCTGCACCGAGGTTTGCACTGGTTGCCGGTATCTGCAGTTTGATCATAGAATCAACTCCTTTTTGTTCCGTTTCTTCATCATATTCCGAAGTGCCGGAGCAGTTTCACCTATTGTGAAAGAAAGGCGGCAATGTGATTTGCCGCCCTTCCTGTTATGCTTGTTTTTCAGCCTGAATTGCAGCAAGCTTCTTTTCACGTTTGATCGCAAGCAGAACCTTGTTGTATTTCTTGTCATAGCGATAGAACATCACCAGCATTCCGATGCCAAGGATCAGCAATACCACGCCGAATACAAATCCGGGCGGTGTGTAGGAGAGCGTTACGGTATGCGTACCCGGTGTCAGCTTGACGGCGATCATTGCCTCAAGAGCCTCCGCGTGCTTTACCTTCTTGCCGTCAACCCTGACCGTCCAACCATCCTGATAGGGGATGGAAGTGAACAGCACCTCACCCTCGGAAGCAGTAACGGTACCCTTGATGTAGGTATCGCTGAACTTCTGCACTTCGAGCTGTGCATCCTTGAGTGTGTCGATGTCAGTTTGGAATACATCTCTGTTGAAGTAGTAGAAGAAGGGTTCCTTGATGATGGTGGCATTGTGCTCGTTGTCAACCGTTACACGCATACAAAGCTCCGTGCCGACGGGATGCTTGCCAAGGTCGATGATGCAGTAGTTTTTGGTGTTGAAATAGGTGCCGTAGGATTCGAAATCATATTCGCCCGTATCTGCATTCTTCGTGCCGAACCAGAGGTTGACGCTCTGTTCGTTCTGGGTTTTGAGGAACATGAAGATCTCCTTTTCCTCCTCAACCGTGAAACGATAGTCAATGGTCGGATCTCCGCTTGCCATCTTGGTGTAGCACGCCTGTCCGTTGTAATCGGAAAGTGTTACCGCACCGAGAACGGGCTCGCCGACGTTAATGCGGGTGTAGTATTCGTGGAAGCCCATAATATTCGGGGGATTTGCGTTGTCAAACTCCGTGTTGCCCGTCAGCGTGCTCAGCAGGATGTTCTGGCTGTTGAACGGGTTGTCGTTGCCCAGATGACCGAGCGTCAGAATGGACTCGTCCACCATATAGCCGATGGACAGTGCATTCGGATTCTCATAAATAGAGATCGTCTTATCCCTCGGATCGCCGTCGGCGTAGGTATCATCCTTATCCTTGTAGTTGTATTCGTCCACCTTCTGATAGCTCGGATGCAGCAGCGGACGATCCGGCTTGTCGCCTCTGTCGAGGATATACTTGATGCCGAGCAGGGAATCGGCAAGCTCTGTTGTACCGTCATAGCGGGAATAATAGCTTCTGGTGTTGTAGCCGAGTGTTTCGATGAAATTCAGCGTTTTCGCACTCATAACGGAACTGGAGTGGGTGATGCCCTTCAGTCCGAACGCCATATTGTCATTGACGCAGCGTACATAGGTCTTTTCGGAACGGTACAGACCGTCGTCAAGTTCTTCCATCAGATCCACCGCACCACGGCCGGACTGAACGAACATTTCGTAGGAAGCTCTTGTGGAATAGGTAACGTCCTTGTCGATGGCTTTGAGCGTGCTGACGTTATTGAAGATCAGCTCACCGCAGAGAATGCAGACCAGCATGATCGGAATTGCAAATTTATCCGGCTTTGCGGCGTGCAGATAGAGAATTACGAGATAAACCGCTGCCAGACCGATGGAAAGCCAGATAGATTTCATCATATCCAGATGGTCGTAGCCCTGCGTGCTGATGAACAGGAGCATCGCCAGAACACCGAAGAATACGCCGCCGAAATGCGAGAGCTTTGTGCCGTCGATATTCTTGAATGCGGATGCTGCCATGGAAAGCAGAATGAAGGAAATGATGAAGGAATAGCGGAAGGGCAGCCAGTTCGGAACCTGTCCGCCGTGCCACATCATGTCCACGGGCTTAATGTACATACTGAAGAACATCACAACCAGCAGGAATCCGTAGCCCAGCTTCTTGCGGACGTTGATTTTGCTGTTCAGGAAGAACAGGGGGAGCAGAACCACTGCAAGGATACCGCAGTAAATTTCGGGGCTGCCGTCCACGTTGACCGTATCATACTGGGAAACCAGCAGCTGTCCCAGTACATCCAGCGGTTCAAACTGCGTCTTGAAGCTGTAATCGGGATCGGTAAAGCTGAACTTACCGAGCTGCAGTGCATTGTAGACCGGAAGGATCATGAATGCGGAAAGCATCAGCGAAACCAGTGTGCTGACTGCGAAATTGCAGCCGACGTAGAGGTAGTCACTGATCTTCTTACGGCTCACCTCACTGCCGAAGAACAGGTAGTAGATGAAATAGAATGCCGTAAAGATACCGATCATGTAGCCGATGTAGAAGTTTGCCACGAACATGATGGCGATCGGGATGATGTAGTTGAGCTTTCTGCCGTCGTCGATGAGATATTCCACGCCGAGCATGATCAGCGGCAGGAATACCAGACCGTCCAGCCACATCGGGTCGATCGTCTGGATGACCATGTACGCCGAGAGGGAGTACATGATGGAGAATACCAGTGCGGATTTTGCCTCCATTTTCTTGGATTTCTGCAGGAAATAGCAGAAAGTCACGCTTGCTGAACCGATTTTTGCGAGAATCATGATCAGCAGGCTGGTGAGCAGCCATTTCTGCGGCAGGAGCATGACGATCAGTGTGAACGGGCTTGCCAGATAATAACCGATAATACCCATGAATTCACCTGAAAGGTTTCTTGCCCAGCTGTAGAATGCACTGCCGTCACCCCAGAATGCATCACGCAGTGCCTCAAAATAGTAGACATACTGTGCGTTCAGGTCAAGTACAAGTACGGATTCCTCGCCAAACGGATATAAGCCGAAAATTGCATAGGAAATGTACATCAGAATGATGGGGACAAAGAATGCAATGATATAGATCCTGTTTTTGATCGCCCAGTTCTTCAATGCGTTCTGAATTCCCTCTGCGGTGATGTTGCGGATTGGTGCAGCCGGAGATTTTTTCGGTGCATCCGCTTTTTTCTGTGCCATATCGTTCCTCCTCTTCATAGAATTGTGTAAAAAATCACAGATACTTTATTATACCACGCTGTGGATTTTTTTGCAAGGGAATTTTGCCTTTTTTCAAATGATAAAGCATCAAAATCTTCCCCCAAAGCTGCTTTTCGTGGAATTGCACAAAATGAAGCCTGCAAGCTGTGCAAAGTGTGGACATTTTCGGTAATCTATGGACAAGTGTCGAAAAAAATGGTAGAATATAAAAGATATGATTATATAATGAATCCAAAGGAGGACAAAACTATGAACAGAACCCAAATGATGCAGTGGGGCGGTATGCCTTGCGTCCGTCTAGATGCCGGCGGTTATTCCGCACTGATCGCACCGGAGGTAGGCTCCAACGTCATCCGTCTGCAGGATGTGGAGAACGGACTGGAATTTTTCCGTTTCAGCGACAACAACACCTATGAAACACTGCTGCAGTCCGCCGAGGTCTGGGGATTGCCGACGCTCTACTTGCCCAACCGCTTTGCGGATGGTGTGCTGCGGACATCGGACGCTGTCTACCACCTGCCGGTGAACGAGAAAGCTCCCTACAACAACCACATTCACGGATTCCTGCACAAGCGTGCACATACTGTGGTGGAGCATGGTGCGGACGCCAATTGTGCATGGGCAAAGACAGCCTATGATTATGATGAAAAGGATCCGTTCTTCCAGTTCCTGCCGATTCGTTTTCGTGCGGAATTCACCTTCATTCTCTCCGCCTGCGGACTGGAATATGAGTTCAAGCTGATCAATCTCTCACGCAAGATGATGCCCATTTCCGTGGCAACACATACCGCCATCAATTCTCCGTTCGTTGTGGGCGGCAAGGAAAAGGATCAGCGTATTACCGTGCCGATCGGCAAACGCTGCCTGCTCAATGAACGCTGCCTGCCGACAAACGAATACGGCGACCTGACGGTGCAGGATCTGGAATACCGCAGCGGCAGCAGATGCCCCGTTCTGCAGAACATCGACAATGAAATGTATTTTGCGGAGCATATGATGATCGAGGGTGAGGATTTCTACGGGCTTGTCTGCGAGGATCTGGCAAGCGGCAAGAAGTTTGCGTATGAGATCAGCGAGAATTACAAATTCTGGATCATCTGGAACGACAAGGGCTTCAACGGCTATTTCTGTCCCGAGCCGATGTCCGCAATGATCGACGCACCGAATCTGGATCTTCCCAATGCCTTTACAGGCTATCAGGAGCTTGCACCGGAGGAGAGCTGCACATTCCACCAGAGATTCTTTACCATCCAGTAGGAATACATAATAAAAAAACCGCCGTATGGCGGTTTGAGGCTGTCCAAAAACTATAATTGCTCTTGAGCTTTCCCC
>JAZOBK010000176.1:0-3776 GCA_045595985.1 Oscillospiraceae bacterium | reverse complement strand
CCACTTGGAGGGTAATATCGCTTGGCTGCATCCGGAGGATGCCATTGCACAGAGGGAACAGCTGAAACAGGAACGAATCGCTGCCAGAAGTCAAGCAGTAGAGCAACAAGCCCCCTGTGAGCCTGCTGTCGCCCCTGTATGCAATGTTCGGGCTGCGGTCGAGGAAACAGTCCATGAAAACTTGCAGGGCGTTGTGAGCGATTGTGAGGAGTTTGACGAAACCGAAGAAATGAGCATGAGTATGTAATTGCAAACAGAAAGGATGAAAAGTGATGAAATACAGACGAATTTACCTTGCCTATGGAAGTAACATCAACCTCGAACAGATGGCACGGCGTTGCCCGACGGCAAAAGTTCTTGAGAGCAAAATGCTGCAAGGGCATGAGCTGGAATTCAGAGGGGTGGCAACCATCGTGCCGAAGAAAGGGGCAGAGGTTCCGGTGCTGATCTGGGAGATCGGTGAGAGGGATGAGATCGCCCTTGACAGATATGAGGGCTTTCCCAGCTTTTACCGGAAAGAAATCTTTGAGATGGAGGTCAATGGAAAAATGCGTGAATGCATGGCTTGTGTCATGAACCGAGGTGAAATTGCCCCGCCAAGCCAGCAATATTACCGGACGATTCTGAACGGCTACCGTGCAAACGGCATGGATGAGCGTTATCTGGAACGTGCCTTGATGCAGGCGATGACAGAACAGGAGGAGCGTATCCGGCAGGAGGAACTGGACGATGAAGAAAATTTTGTCATGGGATTGGAGTGAAGAAAATGAAGTACAGAGGCTTTTATGTGAAGATTTCGCAGGAATCTGTTGCCAGAGTAGATAAGGACGGCAACGAGATGCAGTGTGCTGGGTTTGTGATTGAGATATTCGAGAACGAACAGTCCGCCATTCCGTTGGACAGGATCTCGGCGGCGGTGGATTTTGAGCTGCTCGAACCCAGTGTGGAGGAGGCGGAGCAGTTTGTGAAGGATTATATTGATAGTGAGAGGAAGAAATTGATTGGAACTGCGTCTGCCACTTGATTTCTTGCCGAAAACATGATATAATAAAAGCAAGCAAAAATCCGGAAGGGAGGCAGAAAGTATGGGAATTTATTTGAACCCCGACAATTCCTCATTCTATAACGCAGTCAACCATTCTCACTTTTATGTGGACAAAACATTGCTGATTGGATTTACAAATTCCGTTTTATTCGGCGAGCAGAGAAATATTTGTGTGAGCCGTCCGAGAAGATTTGGTAAATCTATGGCGGCGGATATGTTGGTAGCCTATTATAGCCGTGGCTGCGATTCCAGAGAATTGTTCCGGAATCTCAAAATTGCAGAACATCCAAGTTTTGAGAAGCATCTGAACAAGTACAACGTGATTCATCTCAATATCCAGCGGTTTATGAACCGCACAGATGATATTCATGCAATGCTGTCCATGCTGGAAACCAAAGTTGTGCGAGAACTCAAGCGAGTTTTTCCAGATGTGGAGTTTTATGAAGAAGATTTGGTTTCCGTTATGGAGGAGATCTACTCCCAGTGCAGTGCAAGATTCGTCTTTATCATTGATGAGTGGGACTGCGTATTCCGTATGCGGAACGCTGACTGGAACTTGCAGAAGGAATACCTTGATTTTCTGCGGAATCTGCTGAAAAACCAGTCCTATGTCGCACTTGCCTACATGACCGGCATTCTGCCGATCAAAAAGTATGGGGAGCATTCCGCACTGAATATGTTCGATGAATATTCCATGACAAATCAGCGTAATCTTGCGGAATTTACCGGATTTACAGAGAGTGAAGTCAAGGAACTCTGCGACCGCTATCAGATGGATTTTGAGATGACAAAACGCTGGTATGATGGCTACAACCTGAAGGGTATGTCCATCTACAATCCACGTTCTGTGGTGATGTCCATGATGGGGCATGATTTTGACAGCTATTGGACGCAGACGGAAACCTATGAATCCATCCGTACATTCATTCAGATGAACTATGACGGACTACGGGACACCATCACACAGATGATTGCAGGGGAGCGAAAGGTGATTGATACCAGTACATTCACCAATGACATGGTGACATTCCAAGTGCAGGATGATGTGCTGACGCTGCTAATTCATCTGGGGTATCTTGCCTTTGATTTCGATACAAAGGAAATTTTCATCCCGAATTACGAGATTCGTGAACAGTTTATCAGCACTGTGCGAGTGTTGGGCTGGAATGATGTTATCAAGTCGATTCAGCTTTCCGATGAACTGCTGGAAGCAACTTTGCAGGGAAATGCAGATAGAGTTGCCGAAATCATCGAGCAGGTGCATGACGAAAACACGTCGATTTTGCAGTACAACAATGAAAATTCTCTGTCCTGCATTTTGTCACTTGCATACTATTCCGCACGGAAGAATTACACGATTCACAGGGAATTGGCAGGCGGCAAGGGCTTTGCGGATCTTGTTTTCATTCCCCGAACAGGCTGCCAGACGCCGGCAATGATCGTGGAATTGAAGTGGAACATTTCAGCCGAAGCGGCGATTAATCAGATTAAGAAAAAGCAGTATGTGAAATGCCTGAAGGACTACATCGGCGAAATTTTGCTGGTGGGGATCAGTTATGATAAGGATGCGGAGAAACGACACACTTGTGTGATTGAGAAGATGCAAAAATAAAAAACGCCTTGGGATCAAGGCGAAAAAATGTCATCTATTTTGTCACGCCATGCCATTTAGGTGAACCAATTTAGATCACCAGCACGAAAAGCCCGATTCGTCGGGCTTTTTTGCTGCCCAAACGTCAAAATTTTTCAGGGTGAAACCGTGGATGTTTTTCGAGAAAAAACGCTATGGAACAGGATTCGAACTTACGCTATTGGGAATTTCAGCACTTTTTGAGTGAATTTCGATCCCACTGCAAGGGATTCGATGAGTGAATGCCGCAAAAATAATATACAAACTTTCAATGCCGATTTTATTGGTTTCTCACAAACTTCTGTGAGAAACGAGTAAGGTCGGCATTTTTCATTTTCAGAGAAAAATGAACCGACACACGAACACATTATATATAAAGGAAGGAAAATGCCTATGAAAAAAATCACATTCAATGCTCCGCTGAATCATAAGGCTTACAGCTACGAGCCGATGCAGATTGAAGTAGAGAAAGTCATTCCCCTCTACGGAAAGAGATTCGAGCAGATGAGAGATCATCCCATGGATGACTGTCCCGAAATCATCGAGAACAGAGATCTGATGTATATGGAGGGCAACACCGCACACTGCATTCTCTTCCTTGATGCCAACGGCAGTGACGGAATCCTCGTCGAAGCTGAAGGAGCAGACTACGCTCGAAAGTCACAGTTCATTCCAAATGCAAGAGCAATCGTCGAGGCAAATGATATTACCGCCGGAGAGCGTCTGCTCCATCGAGAGGAGCTACTCAAGGTACTGATCCCGATGCAGCATGAGGTGGAAAATGCCGCATTCTCGGAGGATGAGGACATGGACGAAACAGACTGTAAACTACCCGACACCTACGGATATTGACACATTTTACACTGATGAAAGCGGCACACTTATGCTCCCGAATGAGCTTGTCTACGGCAATTACGAACCCAAGGCATGGGGAGAAGCAGAAAAGAACGTTGATGCTCCCGAAGTGTTCAGAAAGGTCACAAGACTGAGTCAGCATATCTCCTACCTCAAAGACTTTTTCAAGTCGGAGGCCAAGCGGTCTTAGGAAGACAAGCAAGTTGTTCAACTCCTTGGCTCACAGGACGACATGGGTACGATTCA
>JAZOBK010000175.1:0-2509 GCA_045595985.1 Oscillospiraceae bacterium | reverse complement strand
ACACGGGGTTCGTTTCCTATTCGGTTGGTTGCTGATTCTCCGTTAAGAGTATCAGCCATTGCCGGGGGATGTTTATTTGTGACAAACTGCCGCAGGCAGGAAAGAGCAGGATGGATCACTGTGTATTCGATGTAGCGTGTTCGATTGCATCCATCACCCTTGTATCCAGATCGGGGGGCAGTGCCATATCGGACTGCTGTACGAGCTTTTCAACCTGTGCGTGCGAAAGAGAAGATACTGCTGTCACAGACTGACCGGAATTTGTCTGCAAAACAGGAATCGTTTTCCTTCGATAAAGTATGAAAACGAGTGAGAGGATCAACAGTGCAGCCATACCGAGTATTGCAAAAAACAAGGGAGAATTATCGGGTATTTCATCGATTTCCGACGGACCGGTGGTAAGTGTAAGGAGCTGATCGGTGTACCCGATGGAGATCGTGTCACCGAGGTTGTTTGTCAGCTCGGCGACCATTTCCTTTGTAGCGGCATCGTTTGCTTTTTTTTCATAGATTTCCAGATCAATGCGGTTTTCGTATTCATTGAGTCCGGCGGAAACAAGCCCGATGTTCTTCTCAAAATAGGGCAGCAAACTGTCCTGGATCTGCATCAGGTAATTTCGGCTGTACTTCTGGTACACAAACGAAACGGTGGAATCGTCCTCGACAAGATCAAGAATTTCCTGCTTGCCCGCATTGCCCTCCTCGGTATTCTGAATACCGAAAGTGATGTTTTCATAGCTGCCATCGGTCGACCAGATGCCGCAGATATAATCCGGTGCATACTTGCTCCAGACGATCCACAGATCACCGGCGGTAGGGTAGGTTTCCTCCTTCGGTGTTTCCTCTACAGCAGCCACGGAATCAACGGATGCACTGTAAGAGTCAAAGGATTCCTCTGCAAACGCCGTCACAGGGCAGATGCTGCAGAAGATTGCAGTCATAAGTATTGCGAATACTTTTTTCATAAAGCACCTCCATTCAGTTCGTTCCGCAGGGTTTTCAATGCTTTGCGATACCTGCGGTACACGGACGGCACGGATAAGCCCACGATTTCAGAAATCTCATTGAAATGCAGACCGCCGTTCAGATGCAGGGACAGTATCTCACGTTCGCAGTCCATGAGCGTTCCGATTGCCGCTTCCAGATCCATCCGCAGCTCCACATCACCCATGGTGTCCGCCACTTCCTGTTCGTAAGCAATGTCCGTGTTTTGCTTCTTCCTCAGAGCATCAATTGCCAGATTGTGCACCATCTGAAAGATCCATGCCCTTGGGTTTCTGACAGAAGAATCGGGCGGCGACAGGAATAGTCTGACAAACACCTCCTGCGTAATATCCTCCGCAGTTTCTCTTGATTGCACGATACGGCAGGCGATCGTAAACACGGGTTTCTTTAGTTCATGGTAAATCTGTGTGAACGCCGCTTTGTCACCGTTTCGCACCTTTGAAAAATATTCGTTCAGATTCATGCTGCCCAACCTCCCTTCACTTACTATGACGATTATGGTAAGTGTTTTTTTCGCTCAGTTATAAATAATTCAAAACCGACAGGAAACTGTCGGTTGAGACTGCCCAAAAACTATAATTGCTCTTGAGCTTTCCCCCGCCGAAGGCGGGGGGAAAGCTCATAAATACGTTCTTCCAGCCCGCCTGCGGCTGGCTGGAAGAACGCTGAAAACTACTTTTTCTACAAGCTGAACCGACAGAAAACTGTCGGTTTTGGTGGTATCGGCATAGGAAATTCCCTATGCCTCCTTTATGGTTTTTCCGCAGATATGCTCCGGCGTAAGACGCAGGAGCAGTGTTTCATGTCCGTAGCGTTCGATCTCGTTTCGGATATAGGATTCATCCTGCACGAATTTACGGCTGAGCTTCGTCATAATATCGGCGATGGTGTCCATATCCTCAATGATCTCGATTCTGCCGAACACAATGACGCTTTTGACATTCCACGCCCATTCCCCATCCTTTCGGAAGCCCTTGTCGTACACGCAGAACGATACCTTATTGTGCCGCCCGATGGCATCCAGTCTGTGTCCCGACTTGCCGCAGTGGAAATAAATACAGCCATCCTCCGCATTATACCAGTAATTCATGGGCGTGCCGTAGGGATAATCGTCATCCCCCAGAACGGATAGAACCCCACGGGTTTCGTTTGTGAGGAGCTGCAGGCATTCTTCCTCGGGAATCTGCTTATTCTTTCTTGCAAGTTCTCTGAACATCGTTGTTTCTCCAATCATACGAATCTTGACAAAAGCTGCGGTTCACCTGCCATGCAGATACAGGTTTGCATCCGCAGTAGATGGCAGGATTCATTTATTCCGTGATCTCGATTTTGTTTCCGTCCGGATCAAGCACGACGCTTTCATAATATCCGTCGCCCGTTGTTCGCGGCTGCCCTGCAACCGTATATCCATCCGCTGCAAGCCTTGACGTCAGTGCATCCACAGAGGCACGGTTTCCCGTGCTGAATGCCAGATGAAGTCGGATCGTAGCCATGTCGTTCTGTGA
>JAZOBK010000174.1:0-9088 GCA_045595985.1 Oscillospiraceae bacterium | reverse complement strand
TCTTTGTTTCTTGGATATTGCAAAAAGTAACCCCCTGCTCTCGCAGGGGGAATTTTTACTTTTTAGGATGATCGTCCTTCAGATTCGGGAGAATTAGTCTTCCTTCTTCTTGGAAACGATTGCAACGCCACCCAGGATAGCTGCTGCTGCTGCTACGCCAACGATCGGCAGAACGTCAGTTGTACCTGTTGCAGGAGAACCTGTGCCAGGTGTTGTTGTGGTTGTGCCACCATCGCCTGTGCCTGTTGTTGTAGTTGTAGTAGTTGTCTCAGTCTCAGTAGATGTTGTAGTTGTAGTTGTTTCAGTCTCAGTCTCAGTTGTAGTTGTGGTTGTAGTTGTTTCAGTCTCAGTTGTAGTTGTGGTTGTCTCAGTTGTAGCAACTTCCTCAATCTTGATCCAGCCGTTTACAGCGTCAGCTGTCTTTGCTGCAACATAGTCCTTACCAGCTGTTGTGTCAGACCAGATGTGGTTCTTGCCCTCAAGGTCAACATCAGCATAGTTGATCTCGAATACATCGCCAGGCTTTGCGTCAGCAGGAATTGTAACGTTCAGACCGAGGATAACAACATCGGACTTGGAGTATGTTCTTGCGTGAGCACCGTTGATCCAAGCGAAGTTCTTGCCTTCTACCTTGCTCTTGGAACCTTCAACAGTCATCATCATTTCCTGAACATCATAATCCAGCTCAAACTGGCAATCAGTATCAACGTCTACACCAAATGCGAAAGCATTGATACCAGCATTTTCTGTCAGAGTGATTGTGATCGGAACTACTGTAGGACCATCCTTGGACAGTTCTTCAACCTTTAATGTAACCTGCTCAATCTCAACTGTAGCACCTTCAGCAGATGCAGAAGCAGGAATTACAGCTGCACAAGCAACCAGAGACATTGCAGCAACAGCTGCCATAACCTTCTTGAAATTCATAGTCTTATTTTCCTTTCAAATAATTTTTATCTGCATATGCCGTGTCATGCACGGCACATAACATTCATAAATACTTATTAAACTGTTTTTACGCCCAGGATCATTTCCCAAACGTCTGCAACGGGTGTACCCGGATTTGCACCTACATAAGCTGCGAATCCAAGAATGCCTGCTGCATCCAGTGCGTTCAGATCGGAACCATCTGCGCCGCATACTCTGGACTCACCGTCTACGTCAGCCAGGAAGTATGCAAGTCCTTCCAGAGCTGCATCAGCGGGATAGAGTGCTACGTCCTCGCCTGCACCTCTATCTGCTGCATAACCCAGAACGATAGCTGCATCAATTGCATTTGCTTCGCCATTCAGGTTAGCGTCACCCTTAACGCCTACATAAATTGTAACGTTAGCATCCTCAACCAGGATAGCTTCGTCAGAATTCAGAGGTGTGTAGTATACATATACAGGCATTGCTACATATGCTGCACCAACTGCCTCATATACCATTACAGGTGTCAGGTCTGCAACCGGACCTTCTGCATCCAGACCGAAGGAGATCTGATCGATTACGTTGATTTCCTCGTCTTCCACCTTCAGTACTGCTGTTTCGATCAGCTCTTCAGGATTCAGAACAGTTTCATCATGAGAGAAGAAGTAGTTCAGGCTGTCGCCTACGATCACTACATCATCAACCTTATCCGGATCCTCTCTGGGATCTTCACTTGTGGGCTCATCAGGATCACTTGTGGGCTCATCAGGATCACTTGTGGGCTCATCAGGATCACTTGTGGGCTCATCAGGATCGCTTGTGGGCTCATCAGGATCACTTGTGGGCTCATCGGGATCGCTTGTGGGCTCATCGGGATCACTTGTGGGCTCATCAGGATCTGTTGTAGGTTCTTCTTCCTCGATTTCCTTAACAGTGTATGTAATCACTCTCTTGATATCGAGCTTTGCAGAACCATCCAGAGAATTCATATTGCCGGTTGCACTTGCGTCAACAACCTTAACAACATCAAATGTTACGATCTCAAGGTCGTTTGCCTTTTCAATGTTCTCAAAATATGTTCTCAGAGCGGAAAGATCAGCAGTATCCACCAGTGTACCACTCAGGGAACCTTCAGCAACACCATTGTTCAGGCTGCCTGCTACAGTTACTTCTGTAATGGATTCTGCAACAGCTGCCAGATCATCAACAGTTACATCAACAGTTATGTCGCCGTCTGTTTTCTCGCTTACTGCTGCTACAGCCTTTGTCAGAACCTTTGCAACGATGGACTTATCAAGAACTTCGTCAACAGTATCCGGAATCTTATCCATATCCACATACTCGTCTACATACTTCTTGCCTTCATAGTCCTTGCCTTCGATGTCTGCCTTCACCTGTGCAATGATGTCGTCGCAGTTTGCACCTGTGTAGGAAACGCTCTTGCAGATCTTGTTTGCATTGGTGATCTTGTCAGCAGCCTTTTTAGCAAGATTCATGATCTTGTCAGCAACCTCAGGCTCCAGAACAGAAAAACGCTGTTCCATATACTCTAATTCCTGCTTAACGTAAGCAGAAAAATCCATCTCGCCGTCTTCAGTTGTGATAACTGTTACAGAATAAGGAACCTCTGTAGATTCGTTCAGCTTTTCTGTGTCGATTGTCAGAACAACCTCACCGTCGAAAACGCCTGTTTCTACATAAACATCTTCGCCAAGCTTCTTGGACAGCAATGCGGAAACATCCTCACTGGAATCATAGTTTACATTAACTGTGATTGTGATAGTGTTTGCTGCCTTGTCAACTTCTACAACAGCCTCGTTGCTTGCGATCATGTTCTTGAGGATGGACTTGTAAAGGTTGTCGCCAGCTTCAATAACTTCTGCCAGCTCACTGCCGGGAATTACAGCAGTCTTACCAGCCATTTTGTTTACAGCATTGTACATAATTGTATTCCAAATAGAATACTGCTCATATACACGCTCTGTATCAGTGGAAGATACCAGCTTTGCAGAAGCACCATCTTCAGGAACATACAAGAATGAATCAACTGTAACGTTCACTGCGGGAGCTTCCTCAGCAAAAGCAACGCACAGTGCAGTTTGTGTCAGAGCAACCGGTACTGCGATTGCAGCAGCCATCGCTCTTTTCAGGAATGACTTCTTCATGTTCGATTACCTCTCTCTACTTTTGATAATTTATTTTTTCACGCAGGAACAGCCCGCTTTTATGTACATACAAACTGCCTTATATGTAACGCCGTCCCCTTGTATTCCTAAACATTTCAGCATCAAAATGGCACTAAAACGTTTTATATCATATATTTTATCACATATTTATCGGATTGTCAAGATGGCTTTTCGTTTTTCTTTGAAAATATTGCATGAACATTCTTCCACTTTTTATTGCTTTTGCACAAAGAAAACAGAATTTTTGTCCATTTGGCATTGTTCCTTGCCTATTTTGCACAACAATTCATTCATGTCGAAAGCGGATGGGTGTCCAAACCCATCCGCCTGACAATAAAGATAGGGGGAATTTTGTCAATTCATACAAATTCATCATTTCTGCGGCTTGACTTCCTGCAAAATCAGATCCACCTTCAGTTCCTCACCGGCTCTGAAAATCTTCAGAGTAATGGTATCACCGGCGTCGTACTCCTCTTTTACCTTATTGAGTTCATCGGTGGTGGTTACCGCAACGCCCTGAATTTCGGTGATGATGTCGCCCTGACGCAGACCTGCAAGCTCTGCCGCACTGTCGGGGCTGACGAAAACAACGTACACACCCTCCGGCATTCCAAAACGATGTGCTGCCTCCTCACCCACATTGGAGCTTGTGATGCCCAGCTGCGGTCTGCCAGCCACATAGCCGTAATTGATCAGATCGTCGATGATCTCAGCCGCATCGGAAATCGGGATAGCAAATGCCAGACCTTCAACGGACGCCCCAGAGGAAGAATAGTTGGACGAAATCTTAGCGGAATTGATGCCGATGACCTGTCCGTAGCTGTTCAGCAGCGGGCCGCCGGAGTTGCCGCTATTAATAGAGGTATCTGTCTGGATGAGCGTCATATCCTTTTCGTTGATGGTCACCTCACGGTTGAGGGCAGATACGATACCGCAGGTGGTAGTACCGAACAGTTCAAAACCAAGCGGATTGCCGATGGCAACCACAAGCTCACCCACACGGAGCTTATCGCTATCGCCGAATTCCGCAGGCACGAGGCCTTCCGCTTCAATTTTGAGCACGGCAAGGTCGGTTTCGAGGTCGTAGCCGACGATCTCCGCATCATACTCGGTGGATTCCTCATCGCCCATCACCACACTAACGCTGGTCGCCTTTCCGCTTCCGCTGCGGCTGTCGCTGTCGCTGTCGTAAATGCAGTGGGCATTGGTGATAATATAGCCCTCCTCATTGAGGACGATACCTGTACCCGTGCCGGGGATCTGCTGTGTCGGGCCTTCGTACTGGTAGAAGCCCCAGTTGTAGATCTCAGTTCGCTCGAAAATCGCACTGATGCCGACAACGGACGGCAGTGCCTTATCCACGATGTCAGGGATACTCAGTGCATCCTCAGCGGACGCCATGGTGATCCAGTTGGCAGCAGGACTTTTGTTCTGCTCGCCTTCATTTTCCACCTCAGGATCCTTCTCCGCTTTTTCCGTCTTACTTCCCACAGAATCAGCCGTACTGCTGTTTTCAGACGTTTTCAGCGGCTTGCTTCCAAGCAGCTTATACAGCTCGATGGAAGACACCGAAACAATGGCAATCGCAGCAAGTCCTGCAATAATCTTGAGGAATGTCTTTCCGCCGCCGCCCTTTTTCGGAGGTTCGGCCGGATCGGAATAGTAGCTGACATAACTGGATGCACCGCTGTCATTCTGATTTGGGGCATTCTGATAGCCATTGTACTGATAACCGCTGTTCTGCGTATTTTCAGAACGGTAATACGGGTTATAATCTGTGGGATTCTGTTCAGGATTCATTCTGTTCTCATTCTGGTCAAACATATGCAATCATCCTTTCTGTATGGTTCACAGCGTAGACCTGTCACTCTCCGCTGTTGATTTCTTTCGACATTATTTATTATACTCTCAAATGTGATAATTTCATGATAGCGAACAGAAAAGATGTTGGAACAATGGGGACAGAATCCTGTAAAAGCCGAGGCTTCCCTAAAAATCAGTGGAAAGCCTCGGCTTAACAAAAATCAATGTATCTGATCCTGCAGATAGGTTTCAACATGGTACCTTGGTCTGCGTTTGGTTTCGAGATAAATTTTTCCAATGTATTCGCCCACAATGCCGATGCCCAGCAATTGCAGACCGCCGATGCCCCAAACGGACACGGCAAGAAACGTCCAGCCGACTACGGTATAACCCAGAAAATGCCGTATCAGCACATAGACCAGCATGGCAAGGCTGACCAGAAAAATGGCAACCCCCAGAAACGTGATCATTCGGATGGGCTTGATGGACAGCGATGTTACGCCCTCGAAGGCAAACGCCAGCATTTTTCGCAGGGGGTATTTGGATTCACCCTGCATACGGGGTGCACGGGCATAATACACCTCCCCCGTGCGGAATCCCAGCATTGGCACAAGACCACGCAGGAATACGTTTACTTCCTCATAACCCGACAATTCCGCCAGCACACGGCTGCTCATAAGGCGATAATCCGCATGGTCATACACCAGCTCCACGCCCATGGCACGCATCATTTTATAATACGCCTGTGCAGTTCCTCTTTTGAATTTCGTATCCGTCGCCCTGTCACGGCGGACGCCATAGACGATCTCGCAGCCCTCGCGGTACTGTTCCACCATGCCGTCAATGGCATTGATGTCATCCTGCAGATCGGCGTCAAGGGAAATCGCAGCGTCGCACTGACTCCGAACCGTCATCAGTCCTGCAAGCAACGCCCGCTGATGTCCGCAGTTCCTTGAAAGGCGGATTCCCCGATACACAGGATTCTCCGCATGGAGCTTCTCAATGCAGCACCATGTTTTATCCTTTGAGCCGTCATCTACAAAGACAATACGGCTATCAGGTGAGATCATCTCCTGCCCAATCAGCTGTGCAAGCTTTTCCTTCAGCTTTTCCGCAGTAACCGGCAGTGCCTCCTCCTCGTTATAACAGGGCACGACCAGATAGATCACAGGGGTTGTTTTTTCCGGATTCTTCATACACTTTTAATCCCAGCTCGGATTGCCGCCGGCACTCTGTTCTGACGCATATACGAGAATCTTTGCAGCATCCGCTGCATCCAGAACACCGCTTGCATCTACATCGCCGACTGCCTGTGCAGCTTCGTCAAGCGTTCCGCTGCCGCCTGCACCGACATCGCCTGCATGAACCAGAACTGCCGCAGCGTCCTTTGCGTCCACGTTTCCGTCCATCGTCACGTCGCCCTTGATTCTCGGCGGTTCTTCAAGCATCGGAACTGCCAGATCTGCAATGACTCGATGACCTTCCGCTGTCGGATTCACATTCAGCTCGTCCAGATAAACATAGCGATAGGCATTGCCGGCAAATGCACTCTGCACATCCAGCACCTCATAGTCATATTCGGAAACCAGTTCAGTGATTGCTTCATTGACGGAAATATCCAGATTATTCGTAACGATGCCGCTGATACTGTTATAGGCAAACTGTCTTTTCGGCGACAATTTATCCAGATTTTCGATCGTATCAATGGGATTATACGCATTCTGGAACACAATGCGTGCGTCGGAATACACCGAGAGCTGTTTTCCGATCTCAAGTGTATTTTTATACGCCGAATTCACATTCTTTTTGGCTGCTGCGGTCAGTTCTGCCGCATAGCTCTGCAGCCCTGCCTCCGTCAGATTGTGCTCCTCCAGCGATGCAAAGAATACATCACCGAACTTCTCAAACCCGAATTCGTCCATGAATCCGTTTGCTGTTTCCATAAAAGGATCCATAATATCATGGATGCCGACTGACACGACGATCACATCCGCACGTTCCAGTGCACTCTGTACCTCTGAATCCTTCAGAACACCCAGCACGTCCTGCGTTGTGCCGCCCTCATGTGAAAAATTCTGCAGATCGGCATCCAGTGTATCCTCCACGATCTGTACATAGGATTTCTCATCCTCTGCAAGCTTTACGCCTGCGGAAATACTATCACCGATCACCACGATCTTCAGCTGTTCTTCGGCGGAAGCCGCACTCAGCCCGAATGCACCCATTGACAGAACGCAGGCTGTCATTGCAGCCACACATTTCATCGGATTTCGTTTCATATCATCCATACCTCCTGTTTTTTCTGTACGCAGCACCTGTACGGACGCATCGGAAAGCTCCGTTTTCGCTCGGTTTCCCCGCCTGCGGCGTGGAAAATCCGGATACAGCATTCTGCGTAGTATTATTGTATAACAAAGCCGCTTTTTTTGTCAAGAAAAAACGGCTGGTAAATTCTTCGGATCTCCGTCAGAATTTTTTCTGTTTGAGCATAAGAAACGCCACGATCGCCGTCACCGCAAGCGACAGCACCGTCGGGAACCATGTAAAAGGCAGCGGCAGATCGCTTGTATTCATGCCGTAAAAGCTGAATATCATGGTCGGGATTGCCATGATGATGGTTACGACCGTCAATCGCCACATCACGATATTCAGATTATTGGAAATGACGGATGCAAACGCCTCCACCATACTTGACAAAATGCCCGAATAGATGTGGCTCATCTCAATCGCCTGACGCACCTCGATGAGGACATCCTCCAGCAATTCCTGATCCTCCTCATAGAGCTTGATGGTTCTGCCACGCAGGAGCTTTTCAATGGTCACTTCATTCGCCTTGAGGGAGGTCGAGAAGTATACGAGGGATTTCTCAAGCTCGAGCATCTGCACAAGCTCCTTATTCTTCATTGCACCGCTAAGACGCTGTTCCATATTATGGGAGGTCTTGTCGATCTGTTTCAGATACATCAGATAGAACGCTGTGATTCGCAGCAGAAGCTGCATGACAAAGCGTGTTTTCATGCGTGTCTGTACACCACGCACCGTGCCGTTTGCCATGTCATGCAGCACACGGTTATCCTTGAGCGTGATGGTGAACACATAGTTTTCGGTAATGATAATGCCCAGAGGCATGGTGAAAAATAGGATGGTTTCCTCTGCCTGTATTTCGGACATTGCGGTATCGACGATGATCAGCGTCTGGTCGTCCTCACGTTCGATACGGGATGATTCCTCCTCGTCGAGGGAGGAACGAACGAAACCGCTGTCCAGTCCATAAGTTTCAATGAGCTGCTGAATCTCCTGTGCCGTCGGATCTACAACCGAAATCCAACATCCCGGCGAGGGTGCAGCAACCTCACGCACGCAGTTGTCCTGCGTCTGGAAAAAATGAATCATGATTCATGCCGCCTTTCTATGCTGACGGCACACGGACGCCGTCAGTTTGTTGATTCGCTCGCCCATACGGGTCCGTACTCATGATGCCACCTCCAAGGTTCAGATTTTGTCGGATTCGCCCTTGTCAGGCGATACCTAATAATATTATACCAGATTCTTCGGGCTTTGGCAAGCTTTTTGAGGATTTTTTTTGCATCATCATAAATGGGCAGAATTCTTCCTATCTCTGCCCAATCAAAACCACCCGTAGAACGGGTGGTTTGAGAAAGCCCTATAAGGGCATGATACTGACACTGCCCCTTAAGGGGCTGAGAAAGGTCTGCCAACTGCATTTCATTCTCAGCTACCCCTTAAGGGGTTATTTTTTCTTGCACTTTTCTCCGGTAAACGGATCTACCGATTCGAATAGTGTTAATTGATCACCTGCAATATCTTCTTGCAACTGGTTGCGGATATATTCGGCAATCTTCTTAGTATTCTTTCTCACAGTATCTACATAATACCCTCTGCACCAGAAGTGCCGGTTTCCGTACTTGTACTTCAAATTTGCGTGACGCTCAAAGATCATCAACGAACTTTTTCCTTTCAGATATCCCATGATCTGTGCCACGCTATATTTCGGCGGTATTGCGATCAGCATATGAATATGATCTGGGCACAGCTCTGCCTCTATGATTTCTATTCCTTTCTAATCGCATAGTTTTCTCAATATTTTCCCAATATCCACCTTGATCTGATTGTATATGATCATTCTTCGATACTTCGGAGCAAATACCACATGGTACTTGCAATTC
>JAZOBK010000173.1:0-4598 GCA_045595985.1 Oscillospiraceae bacterium | reverse complement strand
AAGCCGCCGCCGACTACGCTGTCAACTTCATCGAATGTCTGTCCCACACCAAAGGCACATGGGCAGGCAAGCCATTTGAATTGCTGGACTGGCAGGAACGTATTATCCGTGACCTGTTCGGTGTGCTGAAACCTAATGGCTATCGGCAATTCAACACGGCGTATATCGAAATCCCGAAGAAAAACGGTAAATCTGAACTTGCCGCCGCTATTGCCTTACTGCTCACCTGCGGTGACGGCGAGGAACGTGCCGAGGTTTACGGCTGTGCCGCTGACCGACAGCAGGCTTCTATTGTTTTTGAGGTTGCCGCCGATATGGTGCGGATGTGTCCTGCACTGAATAAGCGTGTGAAAATTCTTGCATCGCAGAAAAGAATCGTCTACATGCCGACCAATTCTTTCTATCAGGTACTTTCGGCAGAAGCGTACAGTAAGCATGGCTTCAATATTCATGGAGTTGTGTTCGATGAATTACATACGCAACCTAACAGAAAGCTTTTTGATGTTATGACAAAGGGTTCGGGCGATGCCAGAATGCAGCCGCTGTACTTCCTTATTACGACTGCCGGAACGGATACCAATTCCATCTGCTACGAACAGCATCAAAAGGCAAAAGACATTCTTGAGGGCAGAAAAATTGACCGGACGTTTTATCCGGTCATTTATGGTGCGGAAGATGATGCAGACTGGACTTCTCCGAAAGTGTGGAAACAGGCGAACCCTTCCCTTGGTGAAACCATCGGTATGGAGAAAGTTGTCGCCGCCTGTGAATCCGCAAGACAGAACCCAGGCGAAGAAAACGCTTTCCGACAGCTGCGACTGAACCAATGGGTCAAGCAGGCTGTCCGCTGGATGCCTATGGAAAAATGGGATGCCTGTAATTTTGTCTTTGATGTTTCTGAACTGGAGGGCCGTGTCTGCTATGGCGGACTTGACCTTTCATCGACTACGGATATTACTGCTTTTGTGCTGGTGTTTCCGCCAATTGATGAGGACGACAAGTATTATATTCTGCCGTTCTTCTGGCTGCCGGAAGATACACTGCCCCTGCGAGTCCGCCGTGACCATGTGCCATATGATGTATGGGAACGTCAGGGCTATCTACTGACGACCGAAGGCAATGTCGTCCACTACGGTTTTATCGAGAATTTCATCGAAGAACTGGGGCAGCGTTTCAATATCCGTGAAATCGCCTTTGACCGTTGGGGTGCTGTGCAGATGTCGCAGAACCTTGAGGGGCTTGGCTTCACGATGGTGCAGTTCGGGCAGGGCTACAAAGATATGTCACCGCCTACGAAAGAACTCATGCGGCTTACCCTCAACAAGATGATTGCTCACGGCGGTCATCCGGTGCTGCGATGGATGATGGACAACATTTTCATCAAGCGTGATCCTGCCGGAAATATCAAACCCGACAAGGAGAAATCCACGGAAAAGATTGACGGTGCGGTTGCCTTGATTATGGCTCTTGACCGTGCGGTGAGGTGCGGTGCTGGGGATTCGGGGGCGAGTATTTATGATGAGAGGGAGTTGTTGGTGTTGTAGCTTGATTATTGACTTTTTTCGACATAGATGCTATAATAAATAAAAAAGTTTGAGTGAGGTTCTATCCATGCCTTCCCGTACTCCCCCACATAAATTAGAAGCACGATCGTGCGATAAAGCGCGAACAATAATTGATAAGCACGAATCTGCACTGTTCCGTGAATTAACAGGCAGAGATTATGGTATCGACGGCGTAATTGAATTGTTTGAAAATGACTATCCAAGTGGCAAAATAGCACTTGTGCAATTAAAATCCACACAGGATCATATTAAAAAAAATAAAAGAACCGAAGATGTTTCCTGCACGATTTCGACTTCAAATGCAAGGTATGCATATCAGAACAACATTCCCGTTGTATTAATTTACGTTTCTTTGGCTGATGAAGGATTCTATTTCATTAATATTCAAAACGCAATCGACTTAAGTGACAGCAGACTTCGTAAAAAAATCGATTCTCAAAAATCTATAACAGTTCGCATTCCCATATCAAATTGGATAGAAGATGACGTTTCACCTGTAATAGACATAATTCAATCATACTATAATTGAGCACCTGAACACAGGTGCTTTTTTCATGCTTGAAAGGAGCGTGATCCCCATGAGCATTTTCAAAGGACTTTTCAAAAGCCGAGATAAGCCTCAGAATAGCTACGACAGCCCGTCCTACACCTATTTCTTTGGACGGACACACGCAGGTAAACGAGTCAACGACCGCACAGCAATGCAGATCATCGCAGTTTACGCCTGCGTGAGAGTTTTGTCGGAGGCGATTGCACAATTGCCTCTGCACGTTTATCAATACACCGATACCGGAAAAGAGCGAGTGCCGAGGCACCCGCTATATTTTTTGCTGCACGACCAGCCGAATCCCGAAATGACATCGTTCGTGTTTCGGGAAACGCTGATGGCACACCTGCTGATCTATGGCAACGCCTATGCGCAGATCATTCGGAACGGTCGTGGTGAAGTGCTGGGGCTGTATCCGCTGATGCCGGACAAAGTGCGTGTTGACCGCGACGATCGCGGCAGGCTCATTTACCGCTACAGTCGATATGACGAACACAACCCGAATTTCAAACAGCAGGGCGAGATCATTCTGCCAATGGAACAGGTGCTGCATATTCCGGGACTGGGCTTTGACGGTCTGGTTGGATACAGTCCCATTGCAATGGCGAAAAATGCGCTCGGTCTGGCGGTCGCCTGTGATGAGTACGGCTCGTCCTTCTTTGCCAATGGTGCATCACCCTCCGCTGTACTGGAACATCCGGGTGTCATCAAGAATCCGGAACGTGTCCGTGAAGCATGGCACAGGGCATACGGCAGCGGAAATGCCCATAAGACGGCAATTTTGGAGGAGGGCATGAAGTATACACCGATTTCCATTCCCAATAATGAAGCACAGTTCTTGGAAACGAGGAAGTTTCAGATTGAGGAAATCGCAAGGCTGTACCGTGTGCCGCTGCATATGATCGGCGACCTTGACCACGCCACATTCAGCAACATCGAGCATTTATCCCTTGAGTTTGTAAAATACACCCTTGACCCGTGGCTGATTCGTTGGGAGCAATCATTGATGAAGGCTCTACTGTCGGATTCCGAAAAGGGAAAATATTTCATCAAGTTCAATGTGGAAGGTTTGCTCCGTGGTGACTATGCAAGCCGTATGAGTGGTTATGCTACTGCCCGACAGAACGGCTGGATGTCTGCTAACGATATTCGTGAACTGGAGGATATGAATATGATTCCCGAAGAAGATGGCGGTAATTTGTACCTCGTGAATGGTTCGATGAGCCGCCTTTCTGATGCGGGAATTGCGTACAAAAAAACTGAAACAAAGGAGGATACTGCACAATGAAGAAATTTTGGAACTTCGTGACAAACGAAGATACAGATGAAACGGAACTGCTTTTTAACGGTCCCATTTCGGAAGACACATGGTTCGGTGATGAAGTCACACCCGCCCTGTTCCGTGATGAACTGAGCAAGGTTAAGGGTGATCTTACCGTATGGCTGAATAGCCCCGGCGGAGATGTGTTCGCTGCATCGCAGATCTACACCATGCTCCGCAATCACAAGGGCAAAGTCACTGTGAAAATCAATGCACTTGCTGCATCTGCCGCATCGGTTGTAGCGATGGCTGGTGATGAAACCCTGATTGCTCCGACTGCTATGCTGATGATCCACGACCCTGCGTGTTATGCCGCCGGCAATAAGGCAGATATGGAAAAGGCAATAGAGCTTCTGGAGGAAGTAAAAGAATCCATCATTAACGCATATGAGGAGAAATGCCACCTCAGCCGTGCAAAGATCGCAAAAATGATGTCGGAGGAAACATGGCTGAATGCGAGAAAAGCTTTACAGCTTGGTTTTGTTGACGGTATTTTGTTTGCAAAGGGAAAGCAGCCTGCCCCTGAAGAAACTCCCGAGGAAACAGAGGAATCCGAAGAAGAGGAAGATACTGATTCCGAGGATGATGAAAATGAGAAAAAGCCGCAGAGGGATGCTGCATCGATGATGTACACGCCGTCCCACACTGCGGCTTCTTTCATGCAGAAAATTTCTGCGTGTGATAAATCCGTACCCATTGCACAGCTGGACAAGCGTCTGGCTCTGGTGAAAAATTGATTGGAGGCTGATATATTATGACAATTCAGGAACTGAGAGAAAAGAGAGCGAAAGCATGGGATACCGCCCGTGATTTCCTCGATTCTAAGAGAAACGCAAGCGGTCTGCTCTCCGAGGAGGACGGCAAGACCTACGATGCCATGGAACAGCAGATTGTTGATCTCGGCAAGGAAATTGACCGCCTTGAGCGTCAGGAGAAGCTTGCCCGTGAGATGAGTGCTGCAACCACAACGCCTGTTGTGACCACGCCCGGCACACACATCGACACTCCCGAAACGCCCTCTACCGCAACTGCCGAATACAGCAAGGCATTCTGGAACAATGTCCGCAATCGTAATTTTGCGGATGTGAGAAACGCTCTCCAGATCGGCGAGGATACAGAGGGCGGTTATCTCGTGCCGGATGAGTTTGAAAAGAAGCTCATTGCA
>JAZOBK010000172.1:0-2743 GCA_045595985.1 Oscillospiraceae bacterium | reverse complement strand
TGACCGACTCGGGCGGTATTCAGGAGGAAGCTCCTGCATTGGCAAAACCTGTGCTTGTTCTTCGCCGTGAAACAGAACGTCCTGAGGCGGTTGCGGCAGGTACTGTCAAGATTGCCGGTGTTGATAAGGATGTAATTGTGTCAATGGCAAAAGAACTTTTAGACAGCAAGGATGCATACAATAAAATGGCACGTGCTGCAAATCCATACGGTGACGGTAATGCCTCAAAAAGAACAGTTGAAGCTATTTTATATCACTTTGGACTTTTGGAAGAAAGACCTGAGGATTTTGTGCTGTAAAAAAAGCAGGAGTACGTATGTACTCCTGCTTTTGATATAAATGTGTGGTCTATGTAAATAAAAAAGGTGTGAGCCAAAGGCTACACACCGAAAAATACATAGCAGCCCCGTAGTTTTATCGCCAAACAAATGATTTTACAATAGTTTTTCGGAAAAAACAAAGATGTGCTATTCGTAATTTTTTGGGGCGTTGTCCAAACTCACAAGCCTTTTGGAAAAGGCTTGACCGAAAACTTTTCAGATTGCTCCGCCTTAGGAGGGATGGTATGGCTAAATTTTACCCGTTGTTCAGTTCCAGCAGTGCGAATGCGTCCTATGTGGGCGGCAGAAATGCCGGAATCCTTGTGGATGCAGGTGCAAGCTGCAAGAAGATTCTGGAGGCTCTCAGCAGGAACGGGCTGCAAAAACAGTGCGTGCAGGGAATTTTTATCACGCACACGCACAGCGATCATGTGCAGGGACTGCGTGTGCTGGCGGCAAAGCTGAATGTGCCGGTGTATGCGACGTCCCGCAGTCTGGAAACACTCGAAAACAAGGGCTGCATTCCCAAGGGGATAAAGACGGTTGCTGTGGATACCGGTGCGGTCTGCTGCGGTGACTGTGAAATTACGGCGTTTCCGACGATGCACGACGCACCGGGAAGCTGCGGTTACAGAATACATACGGCGGATGACAAATTCTGTGCGGCGTGCACCGATCTCGGCGTTGTCACGCCGGAGGTGCGTGCGGCTTTGCAGGGCTGTGAGATGGTGCTGCTGGAGTCGAATTATGATCCGACGATGCTGCGAAACGGGCCGTATCCGCCTGAGCTGAAACGGCGGATTGCGTCGGAATACGGGCATTTATCCAATGAGGAAAGTGCCTCTCTTGCGGAATTTCTGGTACAGAATGGCACAACGAGGATTCTGCTTGGGCATTTGAGTCCCCACAACAACACGCCGCAGAAGGCGGCACAAGCGGCTGCCGAGGGACTGCGGAATTTCACGAACGGTATGGATTATCTGCTGGGCATTGCACCGGTGGAAACGCAGGGAGGAGCAGTGATTTTCTGATGCTGGTACAGCTTTTGACGGTTGGCAAGCAGAAGGAGCCGCATCTGACGGCGGCACAGGAGGTTTACAGGAAGCGGCTGACGCCGTTCTGCAAATTTGAATTCACGCAGCTGCCTGCGGTGCGGCTTTCCGACAAGCCGTCGGAGAAGGAAATTGCGGCGGCACTGGAGCAGGAGGCGGCGGCGATCCGCAAAGCAAGCAGGGGTGTGATGATCGCCATGTGCATCGAGGGTAAGCAGATGGGCAGCGAAGCGTTTGCAAAGCTCCTGACAGAGGAAATTCCCATGCGTGACAGTGCGGTGACGTTTGTCATCGGCAGTTCCTTCGGACTTGCCGAAAGCATCAAGAGAGAGGCGTTTCGCAGGCTGTCAATGTCGGAGATGACATTCCCCCATGCGTTGGCGTCCGTGATGCTCATGGAGCAGGTTTACAGGTCGTATCAGATCGACCGAAATACCGGTTACCACAAGTAGCGGGGAGCCCCCGCCGGCAAAGGCGGCTTCAAAACAGCATATCGGAGATAATGGGAGCCCTCGCCAAAGGCGGCTTGGGTGCAGCATAATAGAAATATACTATCATGGAGGAGAGTTTCATGGCGAAAGCAATGACATTGACTTACGAAGCGGGAGAAAATTTATATGTGAACGTGACAAACCGCTGTCCGTGCAGATGCACGTTCTGCATCCGCAACAACGGCGACGGTGCATACGGCTCGGATCCGCTGTGGCTGGAGCATGAGCCGGATATGGCGGAAATGCAGGCTGATCTGGCAAAGCGGGATCTTTCAAAGTACAAGAGCATTGTGTTCTGCGGCTACGGCGAACCGCTGATGCGGTTGAAATTCGTCTGTGAGCTGGCAAAGTATCTGCGTGAGATCAAGCCCGATATTTATTTGCGGCTGAACACGAACGGTCTTGCGGATATTTACAATGCAGAGGAAGCAGGCGGCACGGCGGCACAGCAGGTTGCGGCGGTTTTTGACAAGGTTTCCATCAGTCTTAACGGCGGCAATGCGGAGGTTTACAACCGTGTGACAAGACCGCAGGGCGGCGGTGACGCACCGTTTGAAACGATGCTGTATTTTGCCAAAACCTGCAAGGATCTCGGAATTTCTGTGATGTTTACAGTTGTGGATGTGATCTCCCCCGAGGAGATCGCACAGGCACAGGAGGTTGCGGATTCGCTCGGCATCGTGCTGGATGTGAGAGCGTATATTCATTAAGGGAAGGGCACCGCTGCGGCGGTGCTTTTTGCATAATGGTATAGATATTAGAGTATTGTTAGTGTACTATAATTTTCTTACTGTACTGCAATATGTGGGTGGAAACCCAAAGGGAAGGGGATGGATTTTCCCTTCCCTTTCTTTTTTTCCCCCCCCCCCCCCCTCCCCAC
>JAZOBK010000171.1:0-9844 GCA_045595985.1 Oscillospiraceae bacterium | reverse complement strand
ACTCTGAAAACTACTTTTTCTACAAGCTGAAGCACTTCCAGAGGAGTAAATTTCCGGAAGTGCTTATTTTTGTGATTCCTATGAAAGATCATTTCACAACCTCTACCTCACTGCCGCAGGAAGTCTTGGTCACCACGATCTTTCGTTCGATCCTCTGACGCAGTTCCCCGACATGGGAAATGATGCCAATCAGCCGCTTACCGTCCGCAAGCTTGTTGAGCAGTCCGATCGCCTGTTTTAAGGATTGTTCGTCCAGCGTACCGAAGCCCTCGTCAATGAACATTGCATCCAGACGGATTCCACCGCTGCCATCCTGTACCACATCGGAAAGCCCCAGTGCAAGCGAGAGCGACGCCATGAACGATTCGCCGCCGGAAAGCGTGCTGACATCACGCCACTGTCCGGTGTTGCTGTCATACACTTCCAGATCCAGTCCCGACTGCTGGCTGAGATTCTTCGCTTCCTCACGGCAGCGAAGCACGAATGTCCCCTGCGTCAGAACCTTCAGACGGCGGTTGGCACTTGCTACCACACGGCGGAAATAATACTGCTGCACATAGGCTTCAAAACGCAGTTTCGCCTTTCCACCGCCCTGCTGTCCGCTGACAGTTCTGTACAATTCCGAGATCAGTGCCCAGTCACCACGCAGCTTTTCCTGCTCCGAAAGTGCCCGTTTCAACGACGCACACACGTCCTTGTTGATCTCATATTTGGTGTAAAGCTCACGCACCGTTTCCGCAATGGCATTGCACTGTGCCGCAGCATCCGTCTGTTCGGATGCCAGCTTGTCAATATCCACCACCGTGATCCCCTGCGTGCGTTGTTCCAGATCCTTTACAGCGGCTTCCAGTACGGCAAGCTGAGTGCGATAAGCATTCAGCGTCCGCTCCAATGCGGTGATCTCCGAGGGCTCACGCTTTGCCGCTTCATAAGCGGCAGCATCGGCAAATCCCGCCGCCCTGCGTGCATCCGCAAATACACGCTCCTGTCCGATGGCATCGGTTTTCAGCTGCCGTATCTCCACATCCAGCATATCCATACGTCCCGTCAGCTTTGCCGCCTTCTCATTTGCCTCATGGCAGGCATTCTGTGCTGCTCTCAGCTCTGTTTCAATGCTGCGGATCTCCCGCTGCACAGTGCTTAACCGAAGCTCCAGCTCCTCCGCTGTCAGTTCTCGGATCACGGGATGTTCCTCCATCTGCGTGATCTTTGCTTTCAGCTGCACACAATCCTGTGCGGCATCACGATACACCGATTCCGCCGCATTTGCACGTTTTTCTGACTCCTGCACTTCCTGTTCCGAGGGCGTACCCTCGGGAACTCCCGCAGGGGCAGGATGCATTGTCGAACCGCACACGGGGCAGGGCTGCTGCTTGTGCAGACTCTGTGCAAGGATTCCTGCCTGTCCAAGCAGGAATGCATTGAGCTTTGCCCGATATGCCGCAGCTGCCATTTCGCTTTCATTTTGATGTTCCAGAAGTGCGGATGCTTTCTTTTCAAGGAGTTTCCTGCTTTTTGCAAGCTCTGCGTACAGGGGCTTTGCCTGTGCAAGCTCGGAACTGCGGTTTCTGAGGGATTCCAGAGCTTCCGCACGCACTTCTGCATCCGCAAGACGGCTTTGGGCGAGAGCTATGACTTCCATCTGGAGGTGACAGCTCTCACGGAGCATTACCTGCTCGGCAATTCTGTCATTCCGACGTTTGCACAAATCCGCAAGCCGCTGTTCCTCCGGCAGGATCTGTGCCGCCCTGCGGGCATTCTCCAGCTCCCGCTGATTGTCCTGCATCACAGACGCCTGTGTGCGGAGATGTTCCAGCTCTCGGTGCTTTTGACCAAGCTCCGCAAGCCGGAGATTCCCCTCACGTCCCTTTGACAGCCGCAGCGTCAGCATTTCATACTGCTTATCAGCGGCTTGCTGCATTTCCTGCTGTGCAGCAAGTGCATGGGCATAGGAATCCGTCTGTGAAAGGACCAGTGCATAATAATCCGCTGCATTGGCCCAATTGCACACATCCAGAGTATCGGGCAATTCCTCGTCAAACCGCCCACGCTGCATATCCGCAAGCATACGGTCTTTCAACCGTTCGGCATACTGCTCAAGCGTGGAGTTTTTCTCTTTCAGACGTTCCTGAAAACGCTCGTACAGGCAGGTATCGAACAGCTGCCGGAAAATGTTTTTACGCTCATCACTTTTGGCAGCAATGATCTTCTGAAAATCTCCCTGTGCGATCATGACTGTCTGGGAAAACTGTTCACGGCTCAATCCCAGAAGCTCCTGCATACAGCGTGTTACCTCCTCGGGACGCTTGGCGATATAGTCGCCTTCCATGTCCAGCAGATGTGCCTTTGCAGTCGATTTTGCCACACCGCCGCCACGCTTTGCCAGACGTTCATATTCCGGTGCACGCATCACCTCGTAGCGTCTGCCCTGATGTTCAAACTGCAGGATCACATAGGTATCCCCCTTCAGTCCCACAAAGTCCGAACGGAAATTTTTCGGACTGCGTCTTGCTCTGCCGCCGGACGCTTCACCGTAGAGAGCATAGGAGATCGCATCAAAAATCGTCGTCTTTCCCGCACCCGTATCTCCCGTAATGAGAAAGATTCCGTCCGCGCCAAGCGTTTCAAAGTCGATTACAGTTTCCTCCGCAAACGGCCCGAATGCGGATAGGATCAGCTTTAACGGCTTCATACCTGCTCCTCCTCCAGTTCTGTGAAAATACGGCGGACGATCTCCAGCTGATGCTCACTCGGTGCAACGCCGTTATTCTGGAATGCAAAGAAATCCTCAAACAGCTCCATCGGCGTTTTATCCTCAAAGGATTCCTCGGCTGCAACGCTGATCTCATACGATGTCTTGGAATTCTCCACGCTGAATTTCAGCATTCTCGGGAACGTACTCCGCAGTGTGATCCTTGCATCGGGTGGAACGAATTCATCCGTCAGTATCACACGCACATAGTCCTCGGTATACGGTGCATTCTGCAATTCCTCAAAGGTTCCTCTTGCTGTGCGGACATCGTGGGGAAGCTTCACGGGAATCTGCCGGAACGTGATACTCTCCTTGCCGCTTACCTCAACAAGCAGGAAGCTCTTTCGCTGGTGCTCCTCCGAAACGGAATATTTCAGAGGGGAACCCGCATAGCGGATGGTGTTCCGTCCGCAGCTCTGGGGCTGGTGGAGATGACCGAGGGCAACATAATCAAAATCCGCAAAAACCTCCGCACCGATGTTATCCAGACCGCCAATGGCAAATTCCTCGGAATCGCAGGTGCTGCCCCCTGTAATGAACTGGTGGGACACCAGAAGATTCACACAAGCTTTGTCGATCGGAGAATGCATCAGCACCGTGCGGACTGCATCCTCGTAGGTGCTGATGGATGCGTCGGGATAGCATCTGCGTACATCCATCGGACGCAGGAACGGCAGCAGATGGATCTGCATCATGCCGTCCGGTGCAGTGAATGTCTGCAGCGTTCCGTCAAAGGCATCAGAAACATACACGCCACTCTTTTCCAGAAGATCAGAAAAATAGGATATTCTGCCCGCTGCGTCGTGGTTTCCGCTGATGATATACGTCGGAATGCCCGCACGGCAAAGTTCCGTCAGAAAGCGATCAAACAGCTGCATCGCTTCTACGGAGGGAGATGCCTTGTCATAAACATCGCCTGCAATGATGACAAAATCGCACTGTTCCTCCTTTGCAAGGCACAGTGCCTGCTCCAGCACATCACGCTGGTCATCCAGCAGGGAATATGCAAGCAGACGTTTACCGATATGCAGATCGGCAAGATGCAGGAATTTCATAGCGTTACCTCTCTTTATTCATCAGTGTCGTTCAATTTTCAGACCAAAGCAAGCGTCAGCTTGCTCGCTTTTGATAAATGGGTGTTAATACCTGTGACGGAGCAAGCTCCTCGCACTGTGCAGGCTCGGGCTTGTACAGATTCGGATCGAAAATGTACTCTGCAAGGATCTTCTTCATCACCTTTCCCAACAGATGCAGAAACACACCTAACAACAGCCAACGCACTGCCATAACCATCATCATAATCGGATCACCTTTCCTTTCTCCTGTATCATGATTATAGTATACTGCATTAGCTGTTCAGATTTGATATAACTAAAATGATTGCCGATATTTTTTCAAAATTTCTTCTAGCTTTGCCTGCATGGTGCTGCGGATATCCGAAGGACTCAGTATTTCGGCGTTCTCACCGTACTTCATCACCCATTGGTAGAAATTCTGACTGATGGCGATATTCGCCGAAACAATGACGCTGTCGGGATTGCACGCATCATCCTCCGCACGGGCAAATTCTCCCAGATGCTCGAGCATATCATCCAGCAGAACACGCTTGACACGGAGCTTTACCACCGCATAGCGTTCCGGCTCAAACATATCCAACACCGCACCCTCGGGCTTCGGAAGCTGCGGCATCCTCCGCACACTGCCGCCGCTGCGGATACCACGCATACGGTCAATACGGTAGGTGCGTGTGTTTCCGCTGGTTTCGTCAACGCATTTGAGGTAGAATCTCTCATTGAAATATACCACTTTGCATGGAATCATCTCCCTGTCCTTGCGGTAGTAGACGAGATTGCCGTGCAGATCGGATTTTCCGTATTCAAACTGGATTTTCCTGCGTTCAGAAATGATGGAATGCACCTTTTCCAGATTCTCCAGCAGGTCATAGGACGGCGTTTCCCTGCCGCTGAGTGAAACTCGGCTGATGAGCTGACGCACCTGTGCTTCCGAACAGAGCACCTCGAATTTATGGATCAGCCGATGCTTGCGTGCCGGTGACAGGAATTTATTGATGCTGACGGAATCCACCAGAAAACGGATCTCATTGAATGTAAATCCCTTGTTGGGGATATAATACCGCCTTGTGTTGTGGGCGGCGGTATGAAACCGCACATCATTGCCGGCACATTCCAGACGCTCAATGTCCCGTCGGATGGTAAGTATGGAAACGGATTCCATATTGGTTTCGGACTCCAGATACCGTTTGATGTCCTGCAGGGACGCATCATGCTTTTCATCCGTGCAGCGTGTGAGATAGTCCAGAATATAGAGGATTCTTTCGTGTTCCATGGATCACAGCATCTCCTTGAGCCGTTTGAACAGTGCAATATCCTCACTGTCCACACGGATATTGGTGACGATCTTCTTTCCCTCGGGATCCGTAACCGTGATCTCCACGATACTCCCCTCCGTAATGCTCTTTCCTGCATAGGAAAAGAACTGCACAAATTTCGGGTGACGGTCACGGAAATGTTCAAACATGGGCTTGAGCTGCATCATTGCGATCGGATTCATAAGTATTCCTCTTTTCTGTCGTTTTATGGCATTCGCCTTACTTTCTATTATAACAGATTGTCGGTGGGAAATCAACCGCTAAGACAAGTTTCCTTCTCAAGACACGGACAAAAACAGATTCTTCAACGTTCACAAAACACATACTGTCAATTTGTGCTATACTTACAAAAATGAATGCTTTGTGACGAAATGTATTTACTTTATTAATACAACATGATATAATAAAAGTGTATGCAATGTCGTCAGGATCGTCCTGACAGAAAACTAAAAACAGGAGATGGTAGCATGGTCAAAATCGTAAAAACAATGTATCGACAAGCAGTTTCAATCCTGCTGGCACTTGCGATGGTGCTTTGTCAGGGTCTGATACTGCCCGAAGCCCCTGTCTCGGCAGCCACGAAGGACATCTACGTTGGTTACCCGCAGAAAAGCAACAATTACAACACTGTGACGGAGGCAATGGCGGCTTGCCAGTCCATTAATCCTTCCAGCGAAGCTGATCGTATCACCGTACATATCGCACCGGGTACTTACCGTGAACAGATTCTGGTAAAAACCCCCTATATCACATTCATCAATGATGAACCGCAGAACGGTGACGCTGTGCTGACATGGTACTACGGTATCGGCTACAAATACTACAGCGTGGGCAGCGACGGACGTTACAGTGCTGCTAACGCAGCCTCCAAATCCGCCAAAGCCGAACCCACCCAGCGTTGGGGCGGTACGGTACAGCTGATTCAGGGTGCAAACTACTTCCGTGCGGAAAACATCGTGTTTGAAAACTCCTTCAACCGCTATGTCACACAGGAAGAAATTGCAGACGGCGTTGAGCCTTCCGGCAGTCAGTCCATTACATTCAACCGAACCGCATGGGGTGCGGATGTCCGCAGCAAGGCTGCTACGGAAAGAGGTGCAGCTCTGACGATCGACGCAAACAATGCGGAATTCCTCAACTGCAAATTCCTCGGCAGTCAGGATACCCTGTACACCGGCGGCAATGCAGGCTATTTCAGAAAGTGTAAAATCGAGGGCAACACTGACTATATCTTTGGCAGCGGCGATTATGTGTTCGATGCCTGTGAGCTGTTCTTCTACGGCTACAGCAGCAGTGCAGTCGGCGGCTACATCACAGCGGCAAGACAGCAGGAACGCGGATACCTGTTCTACAACTGCAATATCACAGGAAACACGCAGCAGGCGGTTTCTGCAGGGTATCTGGGCAGACCGTGGCGTGATACCGCAAAGGTCATGTTCCTCAACACCACCATCCAGCACGGCAACCTCATCAAGCCCGAGGGCTGGACGAGCATGAGCGGCGTAGAACCGACACAGGCGACCTTCAAGGAATACGGCACAAAGCTTTCGGACGGTTCCATGGTGAATCTCTCCTCCAGAAAGGGCATTGCCCTCTCCGCTTCCGATGCGGCAACCGTAACGGTACAGAGCTACCTGAGCGGCTGGACACCGGCATTTCTGAACAAGGATTCCTACGGCAGCGGCAATGGAAATAATAACAGCAATAACGATAATAACAATAGTACTACGGTTGATGCGATCACCCTCTGCGGCGGCTGGTTTGAAACCGCATTCGCAGAATGGGACAGCAGCAAGATCGGCAGCAATGTGACGGTTTCCTATAAAGACCTTTCCGCTTCGAGCTACACAACGGTGGATTCTGAGCTGATTCGTGGCACGAGAGTGGATATTCCGGGACTCAAGGGCAATTCCACCTACGATTTGAAAATTTCGGGTTCCTCCGGCACAGCGGAATGTACCGTTACCACAATGTCCTACGACAGAAGCGGATACGCACACTGGAATCAGTCCGCAGGCGTAGGTGCATACAACAATGACGGCACACCGAAATCCGGTGCGACCATTCTGTACGTCACCGACCAGAATAAGGATACCATCAGTTACGGCGGCAAGACAGGTCTGTACAACATTATGTACAGTGCAAAACCGCAGAATCTGATCATCCGTATCATCGGTGCAGTCAATGTTCCGGCAGGTGCCAGAGCAAACGATGGTTCCAACAATGACGGCTCCCATATGCTGTATCTGCAGAATGCCGCTAACGTTACCATTGAGGGTATCGGCTACGACGCACATCTGGTAAGATGGGGCTTTGAGATCAAGCGTTCCAACAATATTGAAGTCAGAAATCTCTACTACTATCAGTATCCGGACGATGCCATCGGTATGAGCGGTTCCAGCGACAATATGACAAACCACGTCTGGATCCACAACAACAGCTTCGGTGCAGGTCTGAACGAATACGCAGGCAACGGTACTGTGGATGATGACAAGGCACACGGCGACGGTACAACAGACCTCAAGTGGACAGAATACGTTACCATTTCCTATAACCACTATACGGGCTGTCACAAAACTGCACTTGTGGGCGGCAGCACAAGCCATCTGCAGGACTGGATCACCTATCACCACAACTGGTTCGACGGTACCGCTTCCAGAAACCCCCGTGCAAGACGTGCTCACGTTCATGTTTACAACAACTACTTTAAGGGCAACACCGATTACGGCATTGGTGCCTCCTACAATTCCAAGATCTTCTCCGAGGCAAATTACTTCGAAGGTTCCAAGCTCCCCCTGAATACCGTGGCAATGGGATCGGATGAGTTCAGCGGCACCATCAAGTCCTACAACGACAAGCTGGTGAACTGCTCCGGCAATTCTATCTACACTAAAGTGAATTCCCGTATGGACGCCGCCTACATCAACAACCTCGTCAGCGGCGGTGAGGGCTACGATAACTTCGACATCGACGCATCCAAGATCTATCTGAACCAGTATACCGCACAGTCGCCGGACGATGCCAAGGCAACGGTTATGGCTTATTCCGGCAGAATGCAGCGAGTAGAATACAACGGCGGCACAGCTGCACCGCCCACAGATAATCCTCAGATCCCCGATACACCGGATGTTCCCGATACGCCCGATGTTCCGTCAAGTGCGGATTACATCCTCAATGCAGGCTATGTTCCTACCGGAACGTTCAGCAGCGACGTCAAGGTGAACAGCGTATACACTATTAAGGCAAATGCTGCGGACGCAGTCACAGTTGCTGACAACAGCTACACCACAGCGGATGGCAGCCTTACCATCAGCAAGAGATTGTTCCTCGGCGGTAAGGGTGACACTGCAAACCGTTCCATTCAGATCACCGCACCGAATGGCGGTACGATCAAGGCATATATGATGTCCTCCAACGCTACCACCCCGAGAACTGTGAATCTTCTCGACGCTTCCGGCAATGCAGTGGATACCGCTGAAAATGTGGTAGGCTCCGCACTGAATTCCTACACGCTGGATATTCCCTCCGGCGGCACCTATTACCTCGCTTCCGCAGGCAGCGGACTGTATGTGTTCTATGTACAGTACACACCATCCTCCACACCGGATACACCGGTTGATCCCGAACCCGAGGTGCTCAAGGGCGATCTGACGGGCGACGGCGTTCTGAACGCATTCGATCTGGCAATGCTGAAAAAGGATGTTGACAAGAATGCAGCCGTAACCAAGGGCAATGATCTCAACGGCGACGGTGTATTGAATGCATCGGACGTGGTAATTCTCACAAACTTCATTCTCAACCGATAATTTACAAGCCCCGCCATTGGCGGGGCTTTATCATGCCCAATTCATTTAACAAACAGAAAAGCTCTGCAGCATTCGCTGCAGAGCTTTTGCAATGATTGGTGATTAGCTCAGCTTCTCCAGTCCTACGATGGACTTGAGAACCTTCAGGGAGTCATCATTATCGGGCTTGCCGTTCTTGTTTACATCGGCATTTGCCTTGCCCTGATCGGACAGCTGCATAGCACCCAACAAGGACTTGTTGATCACGATAACGTCCAGAATATCAACCTTGTTATCAGTGTTTGCATCGCCGTAATTCACGTTGCCGGAAGGCGGATTTGTCGGCTGTACCGGCTTTGTGGTGGTTGTTGTTACCTTAGGTGTGGTAGTGGTGGGCTTTGTTGTGGACTGTCCGCTGCCGGAACCGTTGGTATAAACTACGATGGAGTCGATGTTGAACTTGTTGCAGTCGATCCACCAGAAACCAACCTTCAGCTCGCCGCCGTACTGTGTCTGGATAATACTGGAAGTAGCAGAATCAAGCTCCCATGTGATCGTGCCGGATGTGCCGGACATGAATTCTTCCATATCCTCGCTCTGCGTCCAGTAATCGGGATCCACGCTTGTGGAAGAACCGAATGCACCCTGCCATGTACCGATCTTATCAGCGGATGTGGAGAGGTTTACTTCAACCTTAACAGGCTTTTCACCGGTCGGGATGCCGAAATCTTCCCACGGGAAGCCGATCATCTTCTCAGTCAGTCTGTTGTATGTGTAGCTTGTGTTGACATCCAGCTTGTAGCCGCCTGTGGAAGGTGTATTGTTGGGTGCTGTTGTATTCTGCGGCTGCTGAGGAGTCTGCTGAGGAGTTGTCTCCTGCGGAGGTGCAGTTGTCTCTGTAGGTGTGGTGGGATTGCT